>CAZUKJ010000154.1:0-4290 GCA_964620855.1 uncultured Oscillospiraceae bacterium | reverse complement strand
CAAGGGAAGGGGCTATGGTTTCTTATGAGGACGCAGCTAATCCGGACTGCCGGTTTTTTGCGCTTTGTGTCTTTAGCTGTGCACCTTGCCGAGAAATTCGATCAGGCGTGGAGACTGCGGATCATCAAAGATCTGCTCCGGTGTACCCTGCTCGGCAATCACGCCGCCGGACATAAACAGCACACGGTCAGAAACCTCTCTGGCAAATGCCATTTCATGCGTCACGATGACCATTGTCATGTTCCGCTCTGCCAGACGATGGATGACTTTCAGCACCTCTCCGGTCAGTTCCGGATCCAGTGCGCTCGTCGGCTCATCAAAGCATAGAATATCCGATTCAAGCGCCAGTGCATGGGCAATCGCCACGCGCTGCTGCTGTCCGCCGGAAAGCTGATAGGGATCGTTGTTCTCCTTGTCCGACAGGCCGACCTGTGCGAGCAAATCGTGTGCCTTCTGCTCGATCTCTGCATGGATTGCGCGGCGGTTTTTCTTGTAATCCGAACGCTCTTTTGCCAGCAGCTCGCAGGCAAGCATGACATTTTTGAGCGCGGTATACTGCAGGAACCGATTAAAATTCTGAAACACCAGACCGAAATGCAGCCGTTTGCGGCGCAGCGTATCGTCGCGCGTCGCAGCTGGCTCGGACGCATCGAAGATCGTTTTTACAGCGGGCGGACAACCAGAACCGCGATCTTGCCGTCAACAACCGCTTCGATCCTCGCCTGCACATGGCGGTACTGGCCGCCGTAAGAAACGAAGTAGTCGGCAGTCTTCTCGTCGGTGATGACCGGGTCGGAAATCTTAATGATATTAAAGAAGAACTTATTCAGGAAGAACATTTCGATGGCAGTCTTGCCGCAAACGTGGAAGTTCTGCATGTTGTTCTCACCCGGGCAGTAGTCAAACAGGCGGGCGTTTGAGTAGAAACATTCTGCCAACGCAACATTGTCCTGCTTGAGCATCGCATCAATATAATTCTGAATCATCGTGCAGCCCTCCTTAATAAACCTTCTCAGAATTGAGCAGCGCGTCGGTGCCGCCATCGCAGAACAGGATGACGCCGTTGAGGCCGTGCGCCTGCTGCGAAACGAGGAAACAGATTGTCGCGGCAACGTCGGCCGGATCCATCAGACGATCCTCATGATAGTGGATCGGAATCGGCACAGCAAGGCAGGCGTCCCACATGTAACCCTCGAGCTTATCGGTCATTGCCGTGGCAATATTGCCCGGTGCAATCGCGTTAATGTGCACGCCTCTGGCCGCCCAGTCGGACGAGACGCGGCGCACCCAGCGGGCGATTGCGTACTTGGTCGCAACATACATCGGGTGGCAGTTCGTTGCAACATCGTAGTTTTCAACGAGCTTGAGCACACGCTTTTCGTCTTCCTCGTCGCTGCTGCCGTTGTTGAGCGCGTCAACCACGTCGCGGCGGACGACGCCCTGCGAAATGGTGTTCGACGAGACAACGACGCAATAGCCCTTGCGCATCTGCAGCAGATCAAAGCACTTTTCGCACAGGACCTGCATACCAAAATAGTTGACGGAGATGATGAGCTTCAGGCTGCCGCAGGTGGCGGCAACGCCGGCGCAGCAGACAAGGCCGTCCAGACCATTTTCGCACAGACGGTGCAGTTCGTCGACAACATGCTGACGGCCTTCCGACGTCGCAAGATTGGCATCGATGTCGCCGCCCTTCATGTCAATGTTATACACCAGATGCCCCTGCGCACGAAGATACTCGACAGTTTTTGCGCCGATACCGCTCGAACCGCCGGTCACTGCATAGATTCCCATGGGAGATCCTTCCTTTCATTGTTTCAGATTTCAATTATATTTGTTCTTTCTGTTGGTATTATACCGCACAAATCGCAGCGGCGCTCAGTGCAGATCTACAAAAATGCCGCGGTTTCTTGTGCAAATCCACCATCCATTCTGGGCAATTAGTCCAGAATCACGCTGATCGCAACAAATCCTGTTCCCGTTGCATCGAAACTGCCATAAGCCAGGAATGTGTCGCCGGTTGTAATTGCGCCAATCCCGATCGAAAGGCCTGCTGCCGTTTTCAGTTCCGCATCCGACAAATCAAACACCACAGTCTGCCCATCGACCAGCGCAACCAGCTCCAGCCAAGCCGTGTTCACGCAGAGCGCCGTACCGCTGACACTGATGCCTGCATCGGATGCACATGCCGTGCGGACCACACGGGTCACAACGCCGTCATGCGTCGTAACCGTTAAGGTATCTCCAAAAGCCAAAGCGTCCGCCGTGAGGATCGTCCCATCCGCTTCAGCAAACGAGGCAAAGGCAGAAAGCGGGGCAGTGACCGTTGAGCCATCCTCCCGAAGCACGGTCCACTCCGTTCCGTTGGCAGATTGCCCTATGTAACTGAGTGTGCCGGTGATCGTAGCAACTTTCGACGCAAGGCTGATCGATGTCAGTTTCGCATCAGTCAGAGAACACACCACATCATCGCCGACCGACACCATGGTCAGCGAGACTGAAATGCCGCCGTATTTGACAGTCGGCATGGCGCTGTAATCAAGCAGGAATGTCCAGACTGCGCCCGATTCATCTTCAACACGCAGCTCACAGCCATCGAGCGTATATTCGACTGCGCGAATCGTTCCGGTGAGCGAGGCGGGCGGTGTGCTCAGTGTGACCGATACAGCCACCCCGTCTACACAAACCGCTGTGATAAAGTTTCCCTGCGCCAGCGACGCAAAGGTGCAGCCAATATATTCCGTGCCGTCTGAGACAACGCAGCGGGCACTGCTGCCGGCTGTTGTCTGCAGCACAATGGCCTTGCTGCTGCCGGTCATCGAGCAGTAGTGCACCTCACCCTGCATACAGCTAACCGCACCTGCATAGGCGTTTCTTGCCGTCAGAAGCTGATCGCCATCTGCCGTCACAAGAAGGTAGCTGCCGATATCCTCCGCAGTAATCTCCAGTGCTGCAGGGTCACTGACCTTGAAAAATCGCGTCAGGCCATTCGTTCCGGTCAGATACAGGGAATTGCCGTCAAAACCGGTCAGGATGCCCTCGCAGGACGAAACGCTTTCATAGCCGGCAATCCCCAGCTCGATTTCATGGACTTCCAGATACGCATATGCCAGCGAAATCAGCTTGGACAGCACCGCGCGAGACAGCTGCTTTCTCGGCTGGAATGAGCCGTCCGAATATCCGCCGATCAGGCCAAGCTCTGCAAGCAAGTCGATATGCAGCAGCGCGTCGGCCGAAATCTGATCCACATCCGTAAAGTTCAAGGCAGCATAGCCGCGTGCCAGCGCCTCATCTTCAAGCTGCATCGTCCGAACCAAAAAGCGCGAGAAATCTTCACGGGTAATCTTATCATTGACGCTAGAAAACCTGTGCAGCTCTTCCTGCGTGATGATACCAGCCTCCAGACAGACCGCAATCTCATCGTAAAATGCGCTGTTCACGCCCAACGCCGGATCTGCTACGACAGCCTGATGTTTGGTCGTAATGGATTCCAGATCTCCGTCGGTGAGTGCATAAAAGCGTGACAGCAGCGCCAATGTCTGCGCAACAGTCGCCGTCGTCGACGGACGGATCGTACCGTCGGAATATCCTGTGATAATGCCGCGTTCAAACAGATCCATCATATACTCATAAGCCCAGTGATCCGTCGTCAGATCAGAAAATTCCGCCGCAAACACCGGGACCACGGCAGCGGAGCACACCAGCGCAAACACCAGAACCAAGGACAGCAGTCGTTTCATCGTTTTTTTGACCTCCTGCGGCGCAACACGCCGAATACACCAAAACTCTTGTGCTCTCAGAATACCACGCCGGCCGGGTAAAATCAAGCCGACCAGCGGCGATCTTCCAAAAAGGCTCCGCAAAAACAGCAGGCAGCGGTTTAGCTGCATCCTCCTTAATCCTTCTTTTTTCGGCCGAACGGCTGCTGCCGTCACGCCTCCCTCATTGCATCATTGCTTTCGTCTATTATACTGCCGGAAACTGCATTTAGTTCAAAATGACAAAAAGAAAAAACCGGAGTACTTTCGTACTCCGGTCTGTGTTGGCGTTACCTATCTTTCCGGCCCGTCACCAGGCAAGTATTGTCGGCGCAAGTGAGCTTAACTACTGTGTTCGGAATGGGAACAGGTGGACCCTCACCGCAATCAACACCAACTATATATGTTATCGGCTCTTCACCGAGAACAGCTTGTATTATAGCCACGCCCTCGACAATTGTCAAGCGTAATTATCGCATCGTGCCCCGTGGGAGCGTCGAACTCCCGTTTGCGGCTTGAGAGGCCGCCGTCT
>CAZUKJ010000153.1:0-4305 GCA_964620855.1 uncultured Oscillospiraceae bacterium | reverse complement strand
CATCACGGACAACATGCTCCTGAAAAAGTACGCCAACAGCCGGGGCATCTTCGTGGACCGCAAAGCAGGCCGTGCGGACGCCGAAAATGTGATCAGCAAGCTGGGCGTGGTGACCCCCTCTACCGAAACTCCTGTGCGCCGCCTGTCCGGCGGCAACGTGCAGAAGGTGCTGCTGGGCCGCGAGATCAAGGCCGGTCCGAATGTCATCGTCACGGCCTACCCGGTGCGCGGTCTGGACATCAACTCCTCCTACACGATTTACAACATCCTCAACGAGCAGAAGAAGGCCGGCGTCGGTATCTTGTTCGTTGGTGAAGACCTCGACGTGATGATCGCGCTGTGCGACAAGATCATGGTCTTGTGCCACGGCCGCGTTATGGGCGTCGTCCACGCCCACAAGACGACGAAGGAAGAGCTCGGTCTGATGATGACCGGCGCACTCGACCTGACATACAAATACGAGGACAAGCCGGCCGGTATTGCCAAGGACACGCGCTTTGGCGAGAAGGACGCAGAAGGGGAGGCGCGGAGATGAAGTTTCATATCGTAAAGCGCGACCAGTGTCCTCTGTGGAAAAAATGCTGCATCTATCTCGCGGCGGTCGTCGCAGCGCTGGTGCTCGGTGCGCTGCTGCTCGGCGCGCTGGGTGTGAACCCGATCGCGTACTACACGAGAATGTTTACCATGGGCATGGTCGGCAACAAGATCGCCTACAAGACCTTTGAAAACTATCTCAAGGAATTCGTTCCGCTGGCGCTGACGTCCGTTGCGCTCTCGCTGGCATTCAAGATGCGCTTCTGGAACATCGGCGGCGAGGGTCAGTTCATCCTCGGCGCGATCACCGCGGCGTTTGTGGCGTTCAAGGCCGGCCCGGTGCTGCCCGGCTTTTTGACGCTGCTGCTCATGTGCGCGGCGGCAATGCTCGTGGCGGGCCTTTACGGCGTGTTCGTCGCGGCGCTCAAGGTGCGCTTCGGTACAAACGAGACGCTGATGACGCTGATGCTCAACTATGTGGCGCTGTATGTGCTCTACTATATCGGCGAGACGAAGGCCGACTGGAACTTCTTCCTCTCTGACGACTCGGTGCGTCCCGTGTTTGCCAGCTTCGCCGAGCTGGTCAGCTTCCCGAAGTTCACAATCGGCAATTTCCGGCTGAATCTCTGCGTGATCCTCACATTTGTCGTGGGTATTCTGATCTTCATCTACCTGCGCTACACCAAGCAGGGCTATGAGATCGCCGTTGTCGGCGACAGCGTCGGCACTGCCCGCTACGCCGGTATGAAGGTCAACACCATCGTGCTGCGCACGGTGTTCCTCTCTGCGAGCCTGATCGGTCTGGCTGCGGCGTTCAAGACCGGCACGGCCGGCATCCTCTCGACGGCCATCACCGATGACGTCGGCTGGACGGGCATCATCGTTGCGTGGCTCGCGCAGCTGAACACGGCGATGATCTTCATCGTCTCGGCGCTGATCTGCGTGCTGCAGTACGGCTCGACCATCGCCGCGGCGACCTTCTCGCAGGTCGACTCCAGCTTTGCCAATATGCTGCAGGGCGTGATCTTGTTCCTGGTTCTGGCGGCGGATTTCCTGATTCGCTTCCGTGTGGTTCGTGTGAAGAAAGGGGGCAGCGACAATGGATAAACTCGGTGTACTGACATCGTTTCTGCACAACATCGTCGTCTATAACATCCCGCTGCTCTACGGCACGGTCGGTGAGATCGTCGTTGAAAAGTCCGGCAGTCTGAACCTCGGCGTAGAGGGCATCATGGCCGTCGGCGCGATCTTCGGCTACATCGTCGGATGCTATGCCAACAGTTTGCTCGTGGGTATCCTCGTCGCATTTCTGGCCGGCGCGCTGTGCGGACTGCTGTTTGCGGCGCTCACCGTCTCGCTGCAGGCCAACCAGAACATTACCGGCCTGACGCTGACGACCTTCGGCCTCGGCGTGTACTTCTTCGTGGGCAACGGCCTCAAATCGCTCGGCTGGCCTGCGATGAACGAGTATGAGAACATCAAAGCCGGCTTTGCCGACATTGCCATCCCGGGCCTGTCGAAGATTCCGCTGATCGGCCGCGGCCTGTTTGAGCACAATGTGCTGGTCTATCTGGCCATTGCGATTGCGCTGGTCATGTGGTGGTATCTCAACCGCACGACGCCGGGCCTGCGCCTGCGCGCCATCGGTGAAAATCCCGGCTCGGCGGACTCCGTCGGCGTCAATGTTAAGCGCTGCAAGTACCTGCATATCATGCTCGGCTGCGGCATCATGGGCATCGGCGGGTACTACATGGGCCTGAATATGTCCGGCTCGTTCAACTCCAACTGCTGGATCAACGGCTACGGCTGGATCGCCGTCGCGCTGGTCATCTTCGCCAACTGGAACACTGCGCTGGCCATCGTCGGCACGCTCGTGTTTGGCTTCTTCAACACGCTGCGCGTGTCCGGAAGCAGTCTGGCAGCGGCATTCCCCGGTGCGCTCGGCTGGCTCGCCGCCGTTCCGACGCAGTTGTATCAGGCGCTGCCGTTCCTCATCACCGCCATCGTGCTCGTTGCCACCTCCGTGCGCGACAAGCAGGGCAGCGGTCAGCCCGCCTCGCTGGGCCTGAACTACTTCCGCGAAGAACGATAATCAATGAAATCCGGCTGTACAGAACTGTACAGCCGGATTTTTTTGCGCGGGGTGTTGACAGTGTAAACAGGGCTGTGTTATACTGTGTTTACAATGTAAACACCATGAAAACAACGGAGGTGGAACAATGGAACACCATGATGCAACCCTGACACCGGCGGAGTGGAATCTGATGGAGTGCCTGTGGGAGCGCGCGCCGCGCACGGGGCGGGAAGCGACGGAGTATCTGGAGCGCTCGGTTGGCTGGTCGCGCTCGACCACGCTCACGATGCTGCGCCGCATGACGGAGAAAGGTCTGATCCGCTGTGAGGAGCAAGGCGGCATGAAGGTCTACTCGCCGTGCCTTGCCCGCGAGGAAGCCGCTGTGCAGGAGACCGAGAGCTTTGTCAGCCGCGTCTATAAGGGCAGCGTGAGCATGCTCATGAGCGCGCTGACGAAAAAACAGGATCTGTCCCACGAGGAGATCGAAGAACTCTACGCCATTTTGCGCGAGGCGGAGGAGGCGGGCAGCCATGACTGAATGGATCATTTCTTCCTGTGTGCTGATCCTCGCGGTGATTTTGCTGCGGCAGCTGCTCAAGGGCCGTATCAGCCTGCGGCTGCAGTATGCGCTCTGGGCGATTGTGCTGGTGCGCCTGCTTGTGCCGGTGCAGTTTGGCAATAGCGCTATGAGTGTGATGAATGCTGTGGAACATTCGCAGGCCTACAAGGTCACGACCAAAACGTTCGACGAAACGATGGTGTACTCCGACACCATCCGCAATACGACGCTGACGATCGATGAGGCGCAGCAGACCGGAACGGGCCAGCTGCACCGCATCGAAGGCTATTCCGTGGAGAGTGGAAACAGCGACAAGCACACATATACCTTTGTCGATTCGCTTTCCAATGTCCTGCCGCGTGTGCTGCGCGTCGTGTGGTATATTGGAATCGCGGCAGCCGCGCTGTGCCTGCTGCTGACCAACGCTGCCTTTGCCCGACGGCTGAACAGATCCCGGCAGGCGCTGGAGATGGACGATTTCCCGCTTCCGGTCTTCGTGTCGGGTGCGGTGGAAACGCCGTGCCTGTTCGGCCTGTTCCACCCGGCGGTCTATGTGACGCCGGAAGTGGCAGAGAACAAAACGGCGCTGCGTCATGTGCTTGCACACGAGCTGACGCATGATCGTCACCTTGACCACATCTGGTCGCTGCTGCGCAGCGTATGTCTGGCGGTGCATTGGTACAATCCGCTTGTCTGGTGGGCAGTGAAGCTCTCCCGGGTCGACGCAGAGCTGGCCTGTGATGAGGGCACGATCCGCCGCATTGGAGAGCAGCAGCGCGCCGAGTACGGCCGCACCCTGATCGGCCTGACCTGCACGAACCGCAGCTTGTCCGGGATGCTGCTGAATGCAACGACGATGACCGGCAGCAAAAAGAGCATCAAAGAACGCATCGTGCTGATCGGCAAGCACCCGAAAACGGCGGTGTATACGCTCATTGCGGTCATCCTGATCGCGGCCGCAGCGGTTGGCTGTACGTTTACCGGCGCAAAAGAGGACGAACCGGTGAACGGGCAGACGGAACAGACGGTGCAAACAGACACTGTTGAAATGGCCGATCCGACGCCGGCGACGCCCGATGAAGTGCCGGATGAGACGCCGGCGACGCCTGACAACTCTGTGCCGATGGAGAAAGCCGAG
>CAZUKJ010000152.1:902-4319 GCA_964620855.1 uncultured Oscillospiraceae bacterium | reverse complement strand
ATATAGAATTAGTTTGCTCATGTTTACTACCCCCTATACTTCTTTAGAGTTATACCAACTATAATATACTTCTAAAGAAGTATAGAGTCAATATGTTTGCGAAAAAGTTTGCAATTCATTTGGAGGAAATGATAGCAAATCATTTCGCAATCTCCTTATTTGATAAAACATTAGCAGCAATAGACACAAACATATTGGGATTTTGCGTGTCAAGAGAAAAACAGAAGCTGTTGGAGGATGTCAATGACGAGTCAATGACAAGTCAATGACAAGTCAAGCGTGTCACGGTATAGATATAGATAAGATATAGATAAGATATAGATAAGATATAGAAAAAGAAAAAGAAAAAGAAAAAGAAAAAGAAAAAGAAAAAGAAAAAGAAAAAGAGAAGTCGTGTTGACATACTCGTTGATATCCAATCCCTCCGGTATCGTCATATACACCAACCATATGGCGGCAATCGCAGCTGCGGGCTTTTCTTGCTGTAATTTGGAGTCCTTTTGTTTATCACATCACCATCTGCAATCAGACGGTAACGCGCTGCGATCTGCCGGGCAGCCGCGGCCGAAAGGAAGCCCGGTTAAAGGCGGCAATAGTCGCTGTCGGCTGCGTCGGGATTCGGGCTGATTCTGCACAGCATGCCCCGGAGCTGATAGGTGCCCATGCAGGGGTCAAACGGAGGCTCCATTGTGGTCAGCACATTGGCATTGACTTCCATAGCGCCGAAGAAGGGTTTCTCCTTCGCCTCGGGCATCCACCAGCCGATCTGACAGTTGACCACGCCGGGCTTCATCTGGTCGGTCACCCTCGCTTTCTGGGTGATCTTGCCGCGGCGGGTCTCGATGAACATCCATTGGCCGTCTTCGATGCCGTATCGGGCGGCGGTTTCCGGGTGGAGCGTGGCCAACGGCACCGGATTGAGCTTTCGCAGAGAGGGGATCTGCCGATGCTCGGAGAGGAAGAAGGCGTTGATCCGCGTGCCGGTGGTGAGCACCAGCGGGTATTCCTTCGCAAGAGCCGGCTGACTGACCGGACTCTCCGGCGGCTCCTGATAGCTGGGCAGGGGATCGAAGCCGAACGACTCCATCATGGTGGAGTACAGCTCCACTTTGCCGGTGGGCGTGTTGAAGGCCTTTTCGCCGCAGGCGGCGCGCTTGCGGTACTGCTCATATTCAATGGGGACGGCGACCCAGCCGGTCGCCCGGAGCTGTTCGAGCGTGTAGTTTTCATAGCCGGGGAAGGTGCGAAGCCGATTGAGCCGCTTGTCCAGAATTTCATCGAGGTGGTTTGCACCCCAGTCCTTGCCCATGCGACGGCAGAGCTCCATGAAGATGGTTTCGTCGGTCTTACATTCGCCCATCGGAGGGATGACTGCCTGCTGGCAGAGAATGACATGATCCGCGCCGCCCGGGCCGCCAGTGAGAGAGTCGACCTCCAGCCACGAGCAGACCGGAAGCACGACGTCCGCCAGCAGGGCAGAGGGGGTGAGGAACAGGTCCTGACAGCAGATGAAGTCCAGCCCCATCCAGGTCTCCAGCGTTTTCTGACTGTCGGCGAAGCCGACAAGGCCGTTGTTGCCGCACAGCATCAGCGCCCGCACGGGATAGGGCTTCCCGGTGCGCATGGCCTCAAACACGGTGGGAATATGGGCGGAGGAGAAGGGTTTGTGCGCGCCGGCGAGCATTTTGTGGTGCTCACCCAAACGCTTGGCGCGCTGGACGTCGCCCAGATGATCCTCCAGCAGCTCCGGCTCGTCGAGCACATGCATGCTTTCGATGAAGCCGCCCTTTTTGTCAATGTTGCCGGTCACGGCCAGAATCAGGGAGATGGCGCGGACAGTCTGGAAGCAGTTGGGGGTATGCTCGATGGCGCAGCCCCATTCCATGGAGACGGTCTCGGCGGCGGCAATGTATCGGGCGGCGCTGCGGATCTCGTCGGCAGTCAAACAGCAGATATCGGCCACGCGCTCGGGGGTGTATTCCGCCACCCTCTCTTTCAGGGCGTCAAATCCATAGCACCAGGTTTCTACAAATTCATGGTCGTAGAGGTCCTCGAAGATCAGGACGTGGAGCAGGCCCAGCGCCAGCGCGTCGTCCGTGCCGGGGCGGAGCTGGAGGAAGTGGTCGGCGTAAGGGGCAAGGTTGTTTTTGCAGGGGTCGATCACCACCAGACGGGTCCCTTTCTTCAGCGTGTCGAGGAAGCAGTAGCGGCTTTCTCCGTCGGCGCCGGAAATACTCGGGTTGCAGCCCCAGATGAGCATGACCTGCGGAGGGACGTCGCTGTAATAGTCGGCGGCGGGGGCAAATCCGAAGGTCGCAGCGCCGGCGTGGATGCGGGGGAAGAAGCACTGGGCAGAGCCCGGTTCAAACCAGTTGGGCGTGCCGATGGCGTTGGCGAAACGGGCGGTATAGGGCAGATGATGCCGCCCTGTGCCCTGCGCGATGGCCACGGCCTCCATGCCGTATTCGCGCTCAATGCGCAGCAGGTTTTCTGCAATGATATCATAGGCTTCGTCCCAGGTGATGCGTGCAAACTTGCCCTCGCCGCGCGCACCTACCCGCTTCATGGGGTAAGTAAGGCGGTCGGGATGATGGATCAGCTCCAGACTGGCCAACCCCTTGGGACACATCCGGCCGGTGTTGAAGACGCCATCCGGGTCCGGCCGGACATGGGTGACGGTCCCGTCCTCGACGGTGACCTCGGCAATGCATGAACCATGGCAGATATGACAAGCGGTGTGATAGACCTTTTCCATACGGATGCTCCTTCTCTTGGCTTTTTGTCAGTATAGCACGATTCTCCCGATTGCAATAGAGGTACGGCGCGTTTTCTTTTGGGGACGGATGCGGGAGCTTCCGTGAAAAAGCGGCGGTATACAGACGAGATCGGCACAAAACGCTTCGATTCTTGCGTTTTCGACACATAGACCGTATAATGTAAGTATGATACAACAGCGAGGATGGTGCACATGGCCAGAGTATCCACCAAAGAGAACAAAAACATTTACCACAAGACCCGGGAAAGCCTGCAGCTCACCAGAGAAGCGGCGTCCGAACTGCTCGGGAGCATTGCGCCGGAGCGGATCGAAAAGATTGAAAACGAGCGCTCCCTGCCTCATCCGGACGAGGTTCTGGTGATGGCGGAAAAATATAAGCAGCCGGGCCTTTGCAACTACTACTGTGCCAACCAGTGCCCCATCGGGCAGCAGTATGTTCCGGAAGTGAAGATCAAAGACCTGTCGCAGATCGTGCTGGAAATGCTCGCGTCGCTCAATTCCGTGAGCAGGCAGAAAGAGCGCCTCATCGAAATCACGGTCGACGGCAGGATCACCGGCGACGAGCTGCAGGACTTTATCGACATTCAGGACGAGCTTGAGCGCATCTCCATCGCAGTGGAGACGCTGCAGCTCTGGTCGGA
>CAZUKJ010000152.1:0-892 GCA_964620855.1 uncultured Oscillospiraceae bacterium | reverse complement strand
CGGAGCGTATGCTTGCCACCGGCGCGATTGACATCGATCGCTACCACGCGCTGAAAAATAAGTGACTCTTTTCAACCTATTTTTCTCCGGCGGGAGAAATAACACCCCTTAATTTGCTGATATCATCCTTTATTTTCCCCGGATGGAACCATACAATAAATGCATAACAGGAGGCGGCATTCCAATCTGAGCACAGGAAGTGATCCTATTGAGCACAAGAGAAAGAATCCTGACGATTCGGCTTCTGGAGAAGGCTTCCAGGCAGCCGGCATTTGCCAAAGCGCTGGAAATTGAGCCGGTGCAAGCCGGCCCGCAGCCTTCGGATCAAAGTCGGATTGAGCCGTAGTCCGCAAACAAGTTTGGCAGTAAGAAAGGAGAAAAAGAATGGAAATTATCATTGGCGTTGCAGCGGCGATTGTGCTGCTTATCATCATCGTATTGATCGGCTATGTGAAAGCGCCCCCCGACACGGCGTATATGATCTCCGGTTTCCGCAAGCCCCGCATCCTGATCGGTAAGGCCGGCATCCGGATCCCGTTTCTGGAGCGGCTGGACAAATTGTCGCTGAAGATGTTCTCCGTCGACGTCAAGACGACGGACTACGTTCCCAACGCGGAGTACATCAACGTCAAAGTGGACGCCACCGTCAAGATCCGCATCGGCCAGAGCGAAGAGATGATGGCGCTGGCTTCGAAGTTCTTCCTCAACGAGAGCGAGGAAACGATCATCCGCCGCGTGCAGGACACGCTCGAGGGCAATATGCGCGAGATCGTCGGTCAGATGAGACTCGAAGAAATGGTCACAGACCGCAAGGCATTCGGTGAGCGCGTGCAGGAGAATGCCATCCCCGACCTGCAGAAGATGGGCCTGGAGATGATCTCCTTCAATGTCA
>CAZUKJ010000151.1:0-4344 GCA_964620855.1 uncultured Oscillospiraceae bacterium | reverse complement strand
CTTTCCACTGAAAAATCAGTGATAAACCTTGCTTTTGTGCAAAATATAGGATAGAATATACTACGGAAATTTTTGACCACCCGTAGGGGTGGATACAATAGGGAGGAACCAGATATGGCAACTATTACCGCCAGCGAGTTTAGAAACGGCAAGACCTTTGAGTACGAAGGCAAGCTCATGGTCGTTGTTGAATTCCAGCATGTTAAGCCCGGCAAGGGCGCCGCGTTCGTCCGCACCAAGATGAAGAATGTCATTACCGGTGCTGTCACCGAGACTTCCTTCAACCCGACTGCGAAGTTTGAAGAAGCGTTCCTGGAGCGCAAGGAAGTGGAGTATTCCTACGCCGACGGCGACCTGTACTACTTCATGGATATGGAGACCTACGAGATGGAGCCGATCTCTGCGGATGCTCTTCCGGAGAACTTCAAGTTTGTCAAGGAAAATGATCCGTGCAAGCTTCTGCTCTTCAAGGGCAAGGTCTTCTCCGTTGAAATCCCGAACTTTGTTGAGCTCGAGATCACCCAGACCGATCCGGGCTTCGCCGGCAACACCGCTACCAACGTCATGAAGCCGGCCACCGTTGAGACCGGCGCCGAAGTCAAGGTCCCGCTGTTCATCAACGAGGGTGACCGCATCCGCATCGATACCCGCACCGGTGAGTACCTCGAGCGCTGCAAGAACTGATTTCAAAATCTAAAAGGAGAATCATCATGACTCTGACTGAAAAAGCCGCCTACCTGAAGGGCCTGAAGGACGGCCTGAGCCTCGATGCTTCCAAGCCGGAAGCTAAGCTGATCGACGGTATTATCGACCTGCTCGAAGACGTGACTCTGGCTATCGCTGATCTCGACGACAATGCCATGGCTGTCTCTGACGAGCTGGACATGATCTCCGACGAGCTCGATGCGATCGAGGAGTACCTCGACGACGAGTACGACGAGGATTATGACGATGAGTACGACGATGAAGATGAGGACGAGATCTACTACGAGGTCAAGTGCCCGTCTTGCGAAGAGATTATCACCATCGACGAAGATATGCTCGAGCAGGGCATGATCGAGTGTCCGACCTGCGGCGAGGAGCTGGAGTTCGAACTCGACGGCGAAGACGAAGAATAATCTGATTACACAAAGAACACATGCGAGCATTGCTCGTGTGTGTTCTTTTTTTGCCTTTGAATTGCAAATCACTTGGGAGCTGCTGAAATTTCGCGCTGAGAGAGGGGACTGCACGCGCCTTGCCCCCAGGGGCGTTGACATAGGGCGGACAGCAAATGGCGCAAAAAAGCCCGCCAGAAGATTCTGGCGGGCTTTTTGATGAACCTATCAGATGATGCGGCGGGCGCCGACATAGCGGCTGGCGTAGTAGCTGTCGCTCAGGGCAGTGACTTTGACACCGCCGGATGCGGCGTGGATAAAGTAGCCGTCGCCGACATAGATACCAACATGAGTGGCCGCTTCGTTAGAAGCATATGTATTGGCGAAGAAGACCAGGTCGCCCGGCTGCAGCTGCGACTTCGACACGGAGTAGCCGTTGCTCAGCTGCTGCGCAGCAGTGCGGTTGATGGTGTAGCCGAATTGACGCATCACATACTGCGTATAGCCGGAGCAGTCAAAACCGGACGGGGTAGTGCCGCCCCAAACGTAGCTGACACCGAGGAAGTTGTAGGCGTAATTGACGATCTGCGAGCCAAGCGAATTGTAAGAGCTGTAGCTGTTGGCCGGCGGAACTTCGGTCAGAACCAGCAGGTCGCTGCGGACATAGCCGGTATAGCCGTTGAACTGAACCTTGTAGAACGTGTTGTTGAAACCAATGATCTGCGCAGTCTGTCCTTCGGCCATCTGAACCAGTAAATCTGCGTCAGAGGACGGGGCGGAGCGGACGTTAACAACAGTGGTGTTTGCCATACCGTCGCCAAGGTCGACATTTTCGGCATACTTAAAGGTGATATAATCCTTGGACATGTAGCCGATGTCGAGGTTGTAGTCAACAAGATACCAGCCATCACCGGTGTCGCGGATGATCACGACGGAATCACCGTTATAGGCGGTGGAGATGACTTCAGCGGTCGTCGACGGTTTTGCGCGCAGGCGAAGGCCGCCGGACGTGTTGACAATACCGATGCCGATTTTTAATTCAGTTGCACTGGCGGCGATCGTCATTGCTCCGATCAAAAGAGCCAGCATTAAAAACAGGCGGATGACTCTGCTTGCCTTTTTCATTTGGAACCTCCCAATATTATAGAGAACGGACACATCGATGCCGATGTGTCCGGATTGGCGCTTATTTCGAAGAGAGCGCCCGCTCCAGCCACACACAGCCAACATCCAGAGCAGTGTAGAAGCCGTTCTTTTCACTCTTTTTTACCACGCGATCGCGTGATTTGATCGACGGATCGGTCAACTGCAGTTGAACGGAAACGCGGGAAGCGACTTTCGTGCCGTTTTCTTCCTTGCTCTCCAGAATCTGCAGCATGACGATGTACTTATCAGCCATCGAGCCATAGTAGACCATATTGTCTTTCCGCATCAAGGGATGG
This sequence comes from uncultured Oscillospiraceae bacterium, assembly GCA_964620855.1. Classification (GTDB taxonomy): domain Bacteria; phylum Bacillota; class Clostridia; order Oscillospirales; family Oscillospiraceae; genus CAKTOF01. The sequence goes on along the minus strand of CAZUKJ010000151.1, from coordinate 1,805 downwards.
CCCTTGTAGGTCAGACCATTTTTCTCAGCCATTGTTACCTCCTGATCAAAATGTAACCAAATTGTAACACATATACAGGGCAGTGTCAACCTCAAATATTACAATTTGTAATTAAGTGCTGCCATCTGTGTTACTTTTTTGGTCCGAAATGCGGGGATGGATGTTTAAGGGGTTCCAAAAGAAAGGACTCTGCGGCATATCACGCGCAAAGTCCTTGGGTTCGCGGTGTCAGTCAAACAGGTAGTGCCGGACAAGATCCTGCAGCAGCTCATCGCGGTCGAGCTTGCAGATCAGGCTTCTGGCATTGTTGTGATTGGTGATATATGTGGGATCTTCGCTCAGAAGGTAACCGACGATCTGATTGATCGGGTTATAGCCCTTTTCACTCAGAGAACGGTAGACCTCGTTGAGGATCTCTTTCATCTCAAGGTTTGCCTCATCGGGAACCCGAAATTTAATGGTGTTGCTGTCCATAAATCAGACCTCCTTCCAATCGATGGTACTATCATACCCGAAACGCAAATAAAAGTAAAGATCGCAAAGCTGAAAAGTGTGGAGGAATCTAAAAAGATTCTTCCACACTTTTCTAGAACTATTCCGGATTATCGGAGCACAGCCCCACATTCGGTCTCCAGTACATTGAGGACCGATTTGATGTCGGCGTCCGCTTCTTCGCTGGTAAGTGAACGATCCTCGGCACGCAGAACGAGATTGAATGCCACCGATTTTTTACCTTCGTCGATGCCCTTGCCGCGATAGATGTCGAACAGCGCAACTTCCTTAAGAAGCGACTTGCCGCCTTTGCGGATGGCAGCTTCCAGCGCACCTACGGTGACACTTTCGTCGCAGACAACGGCGATATCGCGCGTGACAGACGGGAACTTCGGCAGCGGGACATATTCCGGCTCTGCGCCGCGCGCAGCAAAGAGTGCTTCGAAGGACAGCTCGGCGCAGTAGAGCTCTGCGTCGACGTCATAGTTGGCAGCAACGGCCGGATGGATCTGACCGATCACACCGAGTCGCTTGCCGTCGGTATAGACACCGGCGCAGCGGCCCGGATGATAAGACGGATCATCCTTGCAGGGAACAAAGGTGACATTGCAGGCGCGAATGCCCTTGAGAATGGCCTCCACATGACCTTTGAGCGCGAAAAAGTCCATATCATCGCCGTAGGCGCCCATGGAAAGAATCTTCTGCTCATTGGCAAGCCCATCCTCGCCGCCGGGCAGGTAGATGCGGCCGACTTCATACAGCTTCGCGTTCTTGTTGCGGTAATTATAGTTGCGGGAAAGAATCTCGAGCATCGACGGCAGCGTAGTCGTGCGCATGATCGAGGTGTCCTCGCCGAGCGGGTTGAGAATCTTGAAGGACTTGCGCAGCGGTTCGTCGTCGGCCCAGCCGATCTTGTCGTAGCAGGTTGGAGAGATGAACGAGTAGGTGATGATCTCGTCATAGCCCATCGCACGGCAGTCACGGCCAAGCTGCTGCTCAAGCTGCTGCTCGGGGCTGTAGCCGCCCTGCGTGGTCTCGCCGCGCTGCAGCGTGCCGGGGATGTTGTTGTAGCCGTAGAAACGGGCAACTTCTTCCGCAAGGTCGGCCATTGTTTTGACATCGGCACGCCAGGACGGTACAGTAACCTCGCTGCCTTCAACGGTGAAGCCGATCTTTTCGAGGATGCGAACCATTTCTTCGCCGGCAACATCGGTGCCGAGCAGGGCGTTGATGCGGTCCGGCTCGAGCTGGAGCACGGTCGGAGAGGGAACATAGTTGAGAATGTCGATCACACCGTCGAGTACTTCGCCGGC
>CAZUKJ010000150.1:0-4357 GCA_964620855.1 uncultured Oscillospiraceae bacterium | reverse complement strand
TAACAGTTGTCCTTTCGGGAAAACTATACTAAAATAGGAACAGCGTGTTTATCGTACCACAAAATTTGAACGAAAACAAATAATTGTAGGAGTGACAACTAACATGAACGTTCTTGTTATCAACGCCGGCAGCTCTTCCCTGAAGTACCAGCTGATGGATCCGGCTACTAACACCGTGTTTGCCAAGGGCCTGTGCGAGCGCATCGACATCGACGGCCGTCTGACCCACAAGATCCCGTCCCGCGGCTACAACGAGACTTTCGAGATCGCCATGCCGACCCATGCTGAGGCCATTCAGGCTGTTCTCGACGCGCTGCTCGACTCCGAGCATGGCGTTATCGCTTCCGTCTCCGAGATCGACGCTGTCGGTCACCGCGTCGTCCACGGCGGCGAGACCTTTACCGCTTCTGTCAAGATCGACGCCGACGTCATGAAGGCCATTGAAGAGTGCAACCCGCTGGCTCCGCTGCACAACCCGGCCAACATCATCGGCATCCAGGCTTGTGAGAAGGTCATGCCGGGCGTCCCGATGGTCGCTGTTTTCGACACCGCGTTCCATCAGACCATGCCGTCCGTCGCTTACACCTACGCTCTGCCGAAGGAGTACTACGAGAAGGACAAGGTTCGCCGCTACGGCTTCCACGGCACTTCCCACCGCTACGTTACTGCCCGTGCTGCTGAGATGCTCGGCAAGCCGATCGAGGAGCTCAAGCTCATCTCCTGCCACCTCGGCAACGGCTCTTCCATCGCGGCTGTCGACTGCGGCAAGTCTGTTGACACCTCCATGGGCTTCACCCCGCTGGCCGGTCTGCCGATGGGCACCCGTTCGGGTGACCTCGATGCCGGTATCCTCGAGTACCTCATGGGCCGCTACAACATGAACATCACCGAGATGGTCAGCATCCTCAACAAGAAGTCCGGCGTTCTGGGCGTCTCCGGCGTCTCCTCCGACTTCCGCGACCTCGACGATGCGGCCGCTGAGGGCAACGAGCAGGCTGCTCTGGCTGTCAAGATGTTCGAGTACGGCGTCAAGAAGTACATCGGCGCTTACGCGGCTGCCATGGGCGGCGTTGACGCTGTCATCTTCACTGCCGGTATCGGCGAGAACTCCGGTGATATGCGCTACAACATCACCTCCGGCCTCGAGTATATGGGCATCAAGGTCGATGCTGAGAAGAACAACTGCCGCGGCAAGGAAGTTGACGTCTCCGCTGAAGGCGCCACCGTCCGCGTTCTCGTCATCCCGACCGACGAGGAGCTCATGATTGCAAAGGACACCGCTGAGCTGGTGTAAGTTCCAACCAAACAGAACAAAAGGAGTGCCGCGGAAGCGTGCACTCCTTTTTATTTTTATCGGTATAAAAGCACCGGAATATGAGTTGAGTTTTATTGTTCAGCGTGCTAATATATTAGAGATGACATATTTCTGAGAAAGAGGTGGGATGGTTGAAAGAAAAAACCATGATCCGCGATTTGACCACCGGCAGCGTGACGAAAAACCTCCTGATTTTTGCGCTGCCGTTTATGCTCTCGAATCTGCTGCAGACGCTCTATAACCTCGTTGACATGATCGTCATCGGTCAGTTTGTCGGCCCGGCCGGCCTGTCCGCAGTCTCGCTCGGCGGCGAGATCCTGCATATGACAACGTTCGTCGGCATGGGCTTTGCCACATCGGGCCAGATCATGATCTCGCAGTATGTCGGGCGAGGGGATACCGACGCCATCAAGCGCACGATCGGCACGATGCTGACGTGCATCCTCGGCAGCTCATTCCTTGTGATGGCGGGCTTTTTGGCCTTTGCCAAGCCGATCCTGAATGTGCTCAACACCCCGGCGGAGGCCTATTCGCAGGCGCTGGATTACACCGTGGTCTGCTACATCGGCACATTCTTTATCTTCGGCTACAATACCGTCAGTGCGATTCTGCGCGGCATGGGTGACAGCAAGCGTCCGCTCATCTTCGTGGCGATCGCCGCGGTGACGAACCTTGTGCTCGACCTGCTGTTCATTGCTGTGTTTGACATGGAGGCGCTCGGCGCTGCGCTGGCGACGGTTCTCGGTCAGGCGCTCTCGTTCATCTGCTCGATTATTTATCTCTACCGCAAGCGCGATAGCTTCGGCTTCGATTTCAAGCTCGCCAGCTTCAAGCCGGATGGGGAGATCTGCCGTCTGCTCGTCAAGCTCGGCGTTCCGATGACGCTGCAGTACTGCGCGATCAACCTCTCGATGCTGTTCGTCAGCTCGTTTACCAACTCCTACGGCGTCGTTGCCTCGGCGGTCACCGGCGTCGGCAGCAAGCTCGGCTCGATCGCCAGCGTCGTGACGTCCTCGCTCAACGCTGCGGGCGGCGCGATGGCCGGTCAGAACTTCGGCGCGGGCAAGCCCGAGCGCGTCAGCCGGATGATCGGTGTGATCGCCGTGGTCGGCATGTCGTTCGCGGCCGTGCTCTCGGCAGTCATGATCGCCGCGCCGGAGGCGGTGTTCGGCCTGTTCAATCAGGATGCCGAGGTTCTGGAAATGGCGCGCGAGTATGTGCCCATCGCCGTGCTGACCTTCTTCGGCTTTGCGGCGCGTTCGCCGTTCCTCGCGCTCATCAACGGGCAGGGCAACGCGCGTCTGGCGCTCATCATGGGCCTGATCGACGGCGTCGTGGCCAGAATCGGTCTTGCGCTGCTGTTCGGCATCGTGTTCGATATGGGCATCATGGGCTTCTGGATCGGCGGCGCCATCGCCGGATTTACGCCGATGCTCATCGGCGGCATTTACTACTTCGGCGGCTTCTGGAAGAAGCATATGCTGCTCATCGGCGAGAACAAATAAAAAACCACAGGCAGATGCAAACTGCATCTGCCTGCATTTTTTAGTTGGCAACGGCGTCAAGGCCGGTTTCGTCCGCGCCGGTCAGGCGGATAATGAGGCGGTTGGGCAGGCAGACAATCGGGTCGCCCGCGCCGGCCGCGCCGTGCGCGATGCACACGCCGTCCGGGCAGGTGGCTTCGGCCACAAAGACCTTGCCGCCTTCAATGACGACGGTGTTGCTGCCGCCGGAGGCCGGAATCGTCAGTGCCTGATCGTCTGACAGGTTGACGGTCCGGTACAGTTTCCCGTCCGACCAGATCTCGGCGGTCTGCGCGTCCTGCCCGGTCAGGCGCAGAAGCAGCAGCCCCGCCGCGCATACGAGCACCAGCGCGGCAAAGATCAACACCCATGTTCTTGTTTTCACCGCGCGATCACCTCGAATTCCGTGCCGCTCATGCTTGCGGCAAGCCCCTCGGTGGCGTAGACCGTGCCGTCGGCAGCGATCAGAACGGCCTCGAAGTCGTCCGACGCGCGCCAGAATTCACACGCCTCGGAAAGACCCATGACGTACAGCGCCGTCGAAAGGCCGTCTGCAAGCAGGCCGTCGTCGGCCACGATGGTCACGGAGGCCAGATCGCCCTGCACCGGCGCGCCGGTTTCGGGGTCGATGATGTGGCAGTAGCGCACGCCGTCTTCTTCAAAATACCGCTGATAGCCGCCGGAGGTCACGACGGCGTGTGAGCCGGTCAGCGAGAGCACGGCGGCGGTGGCGTCCGTATGGAACGGATCCTGCACACCGATCTGCCATGCCGAGCCGTCCGGCTTCGTGCCGACCGTCTGAATGTTGCCGCCGAATGCCAGCAGCGCAGCCTGCACGCCGGATTCGGTCAGCAGCGCGGCGGCCTTCTGCGCGGCATAGCCCTTGGCGACGGCGCCGAAGTCGAGCATGGTTCCGCTCTCGAGCGTGACGGTGTCGGCGGAAATGAGCACATGCTGCGTGCCGACCGTCTCCAGCGCGGCGGCAAGCTCCGGCTGCGACGGGACGCGGCAGCTGTCCGTGGTAAAGCCCCAAAGGCGCACGATGGGGCAGAGCGTCGGGTCGAGCGCGCCGCCGGTGCGCGTTGAGAGCGCAAGCGTTTGCTCTAATATATATAATGTATCGTCCGAGACGGAGGCAGAGCCTGCATCGTTGAGCGCGGACAGCTCACTGTCCGGATCGGTGACCGAGAGCGTTTGCTCAAGCGACCCGATCAAAGCGCACACGGCCGAGACGTCCTCCTGTGCGTCGCTGCCGTGCCAGACACGCACGCGCATCACGGTGTCCATCGCAAAAAAGGTCTGCTCGGCCGGTTCGGCGGTGCATCCGCTCAGCGGAAGAAGCAGCGCCAGCGCCGCGAGCAGCGCGATCGTTCGTTTCATAGTAAACTCCTTGTGTAATCTGCTTGCTGACAGTATAACAAATCGAGAATTTTTGGTCAAATAATATTTGACAGAGCGTGTCTCAACTGCTATAATCTTACGTGCCGCATTGTAAGGGCAAACAAGATGGAGCGTGACT
>CAZUKJ010000149.1:0-4375 GCA_964620855.1 uncultured Oscillospiraceae bacterium | reverse complement strand
CTCGGCCACCTCTCCCAAAGGGAGAGGCAAGGGATGCTCGCACGATACACCAACAAGTGTATCGAAGTGTGCTCTTGCGCCTGTGAACTGTTTTATGAGCACCCGCCATCGGGTGGCATCTTTTTTTGTGAAGGGTCAAACCTGCGGTTTGAAGTGAAGCTGCAGCAAATGACAGTGAAGCAGTTGCCTTTTCAGGCAAATGTGAAGTTTGCCCCAAAACCACTTGCGAAGCAAACCTCAACGCCCTTGTTTGGGTCAGCGGGGGGGATGGATCAGGAAAGATGGTACTCGTGAAGCACGGCGGAGGTGGTCAGCGAGCAGTAGATCGTGTCATTGACGAGGAACAAGCTGCACGAGCCGTTCAGGATGTAATTGGCATCCCAGCGCGTCAGTTCTTCGACGCCCTCTGCGGTCAGGCGGTACAGCACCACGAAGGAATTGTTCTCCGCTGCGGCAAAGTACAATGCATCGTCTGCGGGGAGAAGCTCAATAACGCGGTACGCCTCGGCGGCGTCTACGGTCTGCGCCGTGCCGTCTTCGCGGAGCGTCTGCAGGGTTTGTTTGCTGGTCACGAAGTAACGCTCCTGCGCCCAATCGCACGCGCTGACGAGAACTTCGGAGGGCGACGCGGGGGTATAGAGCGTCTCAAGCGTGCCGTCCCGGCAGTCGTAGAGGGAGAGCGCGTCCGTTGAGATGCACAGCTGCGCCGTGGCCTCGCCGGCCTCAAACGCATCGGCATAAACAAGCTCGTCGAGCGTCGTGATTGTTGCTTCGGAAGATGCAACTGTGCGCAGTGTGGCGGAAGTGCCGGTCAGGGGATCCAATGAACAAAGGGCGTCGCCGTCGAAGTAGTAATAGCACTGCCGCTGCGGGGAATAGCGGACGGCATAGGTCGGGAAGGTAAAGAGCAGGTCACTTCGGTCCTGCGCGTCGTCCGCGCGGTAAAGCTCGCAGGGGTATGTCTCGGTTCGCACGAGCGTATAGATTTTGCCGTCAATGGCCTGAATGTCCATGACATAGCCTGCGGTGTGGCCGCCGGTGTTGGTCTGTTCCGCGCCGGGGCGATGGGAGACGCAGTACCAGACGGCAAAAGATACCGCGGCAGCAGCAATCACAACAAGTGCGACGATCAAAAAGCGTTTTCGGGTCGATTTCATGGCAAAAACACCTCCTGGCAGTCTGTCACATCATGATTGAAAACAGAGCTGAATATGCAATCCTGAAATAATCCGGAGAGGAATCCGTCTCTGCTGAATTGGAAAAACGAAAATAAACAAACATTTGTTTGCGATAGTCCTTGTTATTGGACAGGTTCTGTGCTATAGTAAATTTATGGAAAGGAATTGACGATTGAGAGAAGGAATTGTGAAGATGAACGACATATTTGAAAAATTTGATCAGCTCACCGAAGAAGAGAAGGTTCTTGTGCTCACGGCGATGGAGGGGTTACTGGAGGATGGATGACACCGGGGCGACAAATTGGGCAGCAAGGGGGAGCTTGGTTGGCGCGGAGGTGGACGAAGGGGAACGGATTGCCACGGCGCGATGCGCCTCGCAATGACACCGTGGGGGATTACTCCCGGGCGGCCAGCAGGCCGTCGATCATCTGCCCGATGAGGCGCTGCTGGTCTTCGGACAACCGGCTGTATTTCTCGCGGAATTCATTGGAAAGCTCGTCGCCGTTCGGGGCGGCGGGCTTTTTTTCCGGTTCGCCGGAAAGCAGAAACTGCGTCGTGACGCCGAAGTAATCGGCCACTTTCATCAGCGTGGCGTCTCTGGGAAGCGAACCGTTGCTCCAGCGCGTTACGGTCGATTTCTGGATGCCCAGTTCCAGCGCAACGGCGGACGGCGTTTTCCCTTTGGCATTACAAAGTCGGACATAGTTTTCATAAAACAACAAAATCAACTCCTGATTTCTTGTGCAACATAACGAAGTTGCGAAAGTTTACTAAATATGGTTGACAGTTGCGAATGTTGGCGTTATGATAAGTGCGTAAGTTGCATTGTATCACACCATTTCAGACGCCGGACGCCAAAATCCGCGTCAACGGCCATGGTTTTCTCGCAAGTTAATCATAGCATTAAATGTGAACTTTTGCAACTATTTTTCCGAAAAAGGGGGAGGCAAAATGCCTGAAAAGTGGACGGGCAGGGTAGTTGGACAGATGCACAATGAGCGCATCACGCACGGTGCGCTGGCAAAGGAGATGGGGGTGTCGCAGTCGTATCTCTCGATGATCCTGAATGGAACGAGAACGCCTGCCGGCGCACGCGAACGCATCCGGGATGCCATCGCATCCATTCTGGAAAAGCGGAAAGGAGCGCCGTCATGCAGCAAATGAAACTGACGATCCGGACGGAAGGAGAGCCGGTGGATGCGCGTCAGGCGCGCATGGCGCGGCTGACCGAGCGGCTGTATCTGACGGAGACCATCGTGCAGCTGCAGTGGCTTATGATCTTCGGGATGTTTGTGCTGCTCGTGCTGGCGAAGGCCGCTTGAGCCGCTCCGTCCGGGAGAAGAACCAAGCAGACAGAAAGGATGCCGAGCCATGTTTTATGATCCGCAGGACGAAGTGCCGGAGACATACTGCTGTTACTGCGGCGATGAAATCTACCGGGGCGACCGGGTTTGGGAGGTCGACGAAGGGCTGCTCCATACCGACGATGCGTGTGTATTCGGCTATCTGACCGAGAACTGCTGTGCGTCGGACCTGATGCGGCAGCTCAGACTCCGGCAGGTGGCGGCGGGAATGGAGGAATAATCGATGATGGAGCAATCTGCCGCCGAAACAAACAGAGGCGGTGAGGCGTATGAGTGATGTGAAATGGATCAAGATCACAACGGACATGTTTGACAACCGGAAGGTCAAGCATCTTCGGAAACTGCCGGAGGGCAACAGCATCGTGCTGATCTGGGTTATGCTGCTGACGATGGCAGGCCGATGCAATGCGGGCGGGATGATTTTCCTGACGGAAAACATCCCCTACACCTCGAAAATGCTGGCCGACGAGCTGGAATTTGAGGAAAACACCGTGGTGCTTGCGCTCGAAGCGCTGGAGCAGCTGGGCATGATCGTCCGCAGAGACGGCTTTTTTGCGATTGCCGGATGGGAGAAGCACCAGAGTACCGAGCGATTGTCTGAGATCCGGGAATACAACCGGATTGCAAAGCAGAAATCGCGGGAGCGGCAGAAGCTTCTGCAGGATGTCAATGACAAGTCAATGACAAGTCAACGCGGTCACGAGACAGAAGAAGAAAAAGAAGAAGAGAAAGAATCAGATCAGAAGAAGATCTATTCGACCGACGCGGCGGTGAATCAGGCGATGTTGGAATTTCTTGCGTTTCGGAAAAGTGTGAACGCATCGATGACCGATCACGCGGTGAAATTGCTGATCGACAAGCTGGGTAAGCTGTCAAACAATCCGGCGGAGCAGGTGGAAATCCTCAATCAGTCGATGTTAAACGGCTGGAAAAGCGTGTACCCGCTCGAAAGGAAGACCGCGCAGAAAAGAGGCGGGGACTATGCGCCGGGCGCGTATGAACGAGAGGCCGTCGCCAGACGCCTGGCAAGAGAACAGCCGGAGAGGCGATGAGGGGAGCGCGCCGGAAGATCGGCGCGGAAAAAAGAAACCAAATCAGGAAAGGAATCAGGATGAGCAGACCAAGGTATTGGTGGTATGGCAACATATGCCGTGTGATTGCGCAGTATCCCACACTCAAAGAAGCCGTGGCCGAGGCCGGGACGCAGTCGGTGACGACGGCGTATTCCGGGATGCCGCACGGCTCCGGCGCTGGGCGCTCGACCGAGGGTGCGGCGCTTCGCGCGGTGAGCAACCGGGAGTATGACGACTTTGCGGCGGTGAGCCGGGCGATTGCGGCGGCGTCTGCATGGCCGGACGGAGAGCTGGTGCTTGCGGTGGTCAATTTGTGGCACTGGAAGCGCGTCAAGAACTTTGAGTCCATTGGCGATGCGCTGCACATCGGCTGCAGCACCGCCAAGCGCAAGAACTCAAAGTTTGTTTATGAAGTCGCCAAAAATATGGGCTACATGACAATGTAAGAAAAGTTGGGCTAACAGAGCCAGGGCAATGTGCTATAGTAATACCATCGAGAGAGTCGGCAGAAGAAATCTGCCGGCTCTTTCTTGTATCAGAAAAACGACCCGCACAATCGGCGGCGCGGTGGTGGACAATGGGGAACGGATTGCCACGGCGCTGCGCGCCTCGCAATGACAAATCTGAGAGTGCGGTGCGGTGATTGACACTCTGTGCTTGCAAGGCTGCCGTTGCGTACTGAGGCCGGTATAATGCGCCAAAGCGACCAAATTTGTCATTGCGAACCAGTGCGCACACTGGTGTGGCAATCCGCATCCCC
>CAZUKJ010000148.1:0-4394 GCA_964620855.1 uncultured Oscillospiraceae bacterium | reverse complement strand
AAAGGCAAATACTTGTCATTCGTTACAACTTCACTTCAAACCGCAGGTTTGAAACTTCACAAAAAAGATACCACCCGAAAAAGAATTATTTCTTCATCGGGTGGTTATGTCTTATATAGTAACAACAGGAATACTTCCTTATCGAGTGTCGGCCATTGGCCGCCTCTGCAGGCAGAACTTATTCGTCGTCAACGGTGTTGAAATCGGCGTCGACAAAGCCGTTGTCTGTGCCGTCCGACACGTCCGGGCCGCTGCCCGGGGTTGCTCCGGCTGCGGCAAGCGCCGCCTCGAGCTGATCGCAGCAGCGCAGAATTTCGCCATTGTCGCGGGACTTCATCGCCTTCTTGAGCTGCTTGACCGCATCTTCGACCGGGCCGCGGCGCGATTTGTCCATCTTGCGCGTGGCCTCGCCGGCGGTGTAGAGCAGCTGCTCGGCGCGGTTTTTTGCCTCGGCCTCCTGCTTCATCTGCAGATCCTGTGCAGCGTACTGCTGCGCCTCACGCACAGCGCGGTCGATCTCCTCGCGCGAGAGGTTCGACGAAGCAGTGATCGTAATATCCTGCATCTTGCCCGTTCCCAGATCCTTTGCCGACACGTTGACAATACCGTTGGTGTCAATGCTGAAGGTGACTTCAATCTGCGGGACGCCGCGCATGGCCCGGCGGATGCCATTCAATTTAAACTTGCCGAGGGTCTTGTTCTGCGAGGCCATCTGGCGTTCGCCCTGCAGCACATGAACTTCCACTGAGGTCTGGAAGTTGGCCGCCGTCGTAAAGACCTGGCTTTTTTTGATTGGAATGGTGGTGTTTCGCTCAATGATGCGGGTACAGACGCCGCCGACAGTCTCAATGCCGAGCGAAAGCGGTGTGACGTCGAGCAGCAGCAGCCCCGTGACGGAACCGGCAAGCACACCGCCCTGCAGGCACGCGCCGAGTGCGACGCACTCGTCCGGGTTGATGCCGCGGAACGGGTCTTTCCCGGTGAAGCTGCGGACGGCCTCCTGCACGGCCGGGATGCGCGTCGAGCCGCCGACAAGCAGCACTTTCGACAGATCCGACGCCGTCAGTCCGGCGTCGGACATCGCCTGACGGACCGGCCCCATCGTTGCCTGCACAAGATGATTCGTCAGCTCGTTGAATTTTGCACGCGTGAGCGTGACATCCATGTGCACCGGGCCGTTCTTGCCGACGGTCAGATACGGCAGGTTGATATTCGTGCTCGTCACGCCGGACAGCTCGATCTTCGCCTTTTCAGCAGCCTCACGGATGCGCTCGAGCGCGGGAGCGTCCTTCGACAGGTCGATACGGTGTTCCTTTTTGAACTCCCGCAGCAGATACTCGACGATGCACTGGTCGAAATCATCGCCGCCGAGACGGTTGTTGCCGGCAGTCGCCATGACCTCGATGACGCCGGAGTTGATGTCGAGCACCGACACGTCAAACGTGCCGCCGCCGAGATCGTAGACCATGATCTTCTGCGCCTGCTCCTTGTCGACGCCGTAGGCCAGCGCAGCACTCGTCGGCTCGTTGATGATGCGGCGGACGTTGAGTCCGGCAATCGTGCCGGCGTCCTTGGTCGCCTGACGCTGCGCGTCGGTGAAGTACGCCGGGACGGTGATGACAGCCTCGGTGACCGGCTCACCGAGATAAGCCTCGGCGTCCGCTTTGAGTTTCTGCAGGATCATCGCGGAAATCTCCTGCGGCGAGTAGCTCTTTCCGTCGATTTTGACTTTATAATCTGTGCCCATCTCCCGCTTGATCGATGAGATCGTGCGCTGGGCGTTGGTCACGGCCTGACGCTTCGCCACCTGACCGACCATACGCTCGCCGGTCCTGGAAAACGCGACGACCGACGGCGTCGTGCGGCCGCCTTCGGCGTTGGCGATAACGACCGGCTCTCCACCTTCCATAACGGCAACGCAGCTGTTGGTCGTGCCGAGATCAATACCAATGATTTTAGACATTTGAGGACACCCTTTCCGGTTTCCACGGCGCCAGACGCGCCGGAGCATTTCTGAGTCTTACTATAGCAGGTTCTCATCCATGCGCAAACGGTTTTGCTCATTATTCACAGATTGTTTCCAATTCTGTCCTCTTTCACGCCTCCCGCTTGCATTTTTCGCAGTTTGGGAGTATTCTTAAGGGTAATCTATTGGTCATCAATCGAGGTGAAATCCATGACCACAGCCCTGCGCCGGATTCGTCCGGCCCTTCACAAAGCGCTGTCTGTTCCCGCCGTGCGGTGCATCCTGCTCTCGGCAGTGCTGAGTTTTTTCATTGAAGTGCTCAACCAGCGCTCGCTCGTCACGGCGTGCACGCGCCTTGTCACCGAGCCGACGCTGCAGATTTATAATTTCATGCTGGTTCTGGCGGTCGTGTCGCTGTCCGGCATGTTCCGACGGCAGTATTTTGCAATGGTCGTCTTCGCGCTGCCGTGGCTGGTCGTCTCGATCGCCAACTTCGTGCTGCAGTGCTTCCGCAATACGCCGCTGTCCGCCGTCGACTTCAAGATCATCTTTTCGGTTATCCCGATCATCAACGTCTACCTCACGCCGTGGCAGATTGTGCTGCTGCTTGCTGCCATCGCAGCGGCCATCGCGCTGCTCGTGCTGCTGTTTCTTAAATCCGGCAAGCAGCCGCTTTTCCCTCGCTCATCGGCAGCGCTCACCGTGCTGTGCGCACTTTTGCTCGCCATTTTGACGCCGCTTCTGCTGCAGCGCGGCACCCTCTCGAACAGCTACAGCAACCTCACCCGCGCCTACCGTGACTATGGTCTGCCATACTGCTTCCTCGTCAGCGTGCTCGACCGCGGCATCGACGAACCGGAGACGTACTCGGAAGACTCCGTCGAGCAGATCCTCGACCAGATCGATGCAGCACTGGAAGAAACCGATGATCCCGCGCCGTCCTCAAAGCTCGACGAGGTTGACACTTTTTTGCAGGCAGAATCGGCGGCGCAGCCGAACGTGATCTTCCTGCAGCTCGAGTCGTTTATTGACGTCAACTACCTCTCGGCGCTGACCTTCTCGGAAGACCCCGTGCCGTATTTCCGCTCACTCAAGGAGCAGTATCCCTCGGGCTTTCTGACCGTTCCGACCTACGGCGCAGGCACCGTCAACACCGAGTTTGAAGTCCTGACCGGCATGAATCTGGACAATTTCGGCGCAGGCGAATATCCGTTCATCTCCGTCCTGCGCGACCGGACATGCGAGTCTGTCGCCTACGACCTGTCCGGCGACGGCTACACCGCCACGGTCATCCACAACAATACCGCCACCTTCTACGACCGCAACCTCGTCTACGCCAACCTCGGCTTCGACCGCTTCGTCAGTTCGGAGTATATGTACAACCTCGACTACACCTCCGTCGGCTGGATCAAAGACAACTGCCTGACAAGCGAGATTACCCGCGCGCTGACTGCCTCGGACGGCCCAGACCTGATCTACACCATCTCCGTCCAGCCGCACGGCAAGTATCCCACCGAGCTCGACTCCTCGCAGCCCATTCAGATCACAGGCGGCTTCACCGAGGAGCAGGCCGATCAGCTGGCGGCATATACATATTATGTCAACCAGCTCCGTGAGGTCGACGACTTCCTCCGCACCCTGACCAAGACGCTCGACGAGTATGACGAGCCGGTGCTGCTCGTCGCCTACGGCGACCACTTGCCGAACTTCGAGCTCGACGAGAGCGAGGTGCAGACGGGCGACCTGTTCCAGACCGAGTATGTCCTGTGGTCGAATTATGACCTGGAAGCGGGCGACTGCGACCTTGCCGCCTACCGTCTCTCATCGTATGTCCTCGGTCTGTTCGACTGCGACTGCGGCGTCATGACACGCTACCACCAGACATTCTGCAGCGAGGACAACTACCTCGACGGTCTCGAGCTGCTCGAATATGATATGCTCTACGGCGATATGAGCGCCTGGGACGGTGAAAACCCGTACCTTCCGACGCAGCTGCAGCTTGGCTACGGCGACATCCGCGTTGAGGAAATTGCCTGCATCGGCGAGCAGCTGTATGTCACGGGCCGCGGCTTCAATCCGTCCAGCGTCGTCTGCTACGATGGCGAGCCGGTCGATACCGTCTATATCAACCACAACACGCTCTGCGTCACCGACCAGCTGCCCGAGGCAGGGATGACCGTCAGCGCGGCACAGATCGCTTCCGACGGGCTGATGCTTTCCGAGACGAATTCGCTCCTCATCACCGAAGCCGCCCTCGCCCCGCAGCCTGCCCGCGAAGCCCCCGTCACCGACGACCCCGACCGGAACTGACGCAGATTCCAAAGCCTCCGCCCACAGGCGGGGCTTCGTAAAACAGTGAACGGAGCGTATCGATACCGATACGCTCCGTTTCTTATGCCAATATACCATGTAACGGGCGCAGACACTT
>CAZUKJ010000147.1:0-4415 GCA_964620855.1 uncultured Oscillospiraceae bacterium | reverse complement strand
CGCGAGGTCAAGGCTGTCGAGTACGCCAAATAACAAAAGGAAATGGGAGTGCTGCTTTTGCAGCGCTCCTTTTCTTTTCCCGGTGCGGGATTGGCGGCAGGCGGGCGATCGATGAGCCCATGCGAGCACACTTGGTGGCGCGGTGGTGGACGAGGGAGACGGATTGCCACGGCGCTATGCGCCTCGCAATGACAAGTTGGGGACGAGGACGGAGGGGTGCGGAGATGCGGTTCTCCTTGTCATTTCCCGATTGAGCGGGTATAATAAAACCAACTGATACCGGGAGGGTATTTCTATGGACTTTCGTGTACTGGCCGTCGGCGATGTCGTCGCGGTCTCCGGTCTGCAGTATCTGCAAAAGCGGCTGCGGACGGCCAAGCGATACTACAATGTCGACTTCTGCATCGTCAACGGCGAGAATGCCTCCAACATCGGCATTACCCCGCAGCAGGCGGACGATATTTTTGACGCAGGCGCCGATGTGATCACACTTGGCAATCACACCTGGGGCAGACGCGAGATTGCCAATTATCTCGATGACAATCCGTACATCCTGCGCCCTTACAACTTTGCCCCGCAGGTTCCGGGACGCGGCATGGGCATCTACGACTCCAAGGCAGGCCCTGTCTGCGTCATCGACTTTATCGGCCGCTGCGGCATGGACTTTGTCCCGGACAACCCGTTTCTGATGACCGACAAGCTCCTGCGAGAGGCCGGAACAAAGCTGGTTTTCGTCGAGATCCACGCAGAGGCCACGAGCGAAAAGCTGGCGATGGGCCACATGCTCGACGGCCGCGTCAGCGCCGTATGGGGCACGCACACGCATGTGCCGACGGCCGACGCCAAGATCCTGCCGCGCGGTACCGGCTATGTGACCGACCTCGGCATGACCGGCCCGGCAAACTCTGTGCTTGGCATGAAGCCGGAGCTTTCCATTGCGAAATTCCGCGGCGACATCATCGGCCGCTATGAGGCCGCGCCCGGCCCGTGCTGCATGAATGCCGCGCTCTTTACCATTGACACACAGACCGGGCTTTGCACCGGTGTGGAAAGGGTGGATCTGTATGATTAAATTTCTGCATGCGGCGGACCTGCATCTGGATTCGCCGTTTGCATCGCTCCCGCCGCAGCAGGCCGGTGAGCGGCGCGCCGAGCAGCGCGCGCTTCTGACCGAGATCGTCGAGCTGTGCAACCGCGAACGCTGCGATCTGCTGCTTCTGCCCGGCGACCTGTTCGACAGCGACAACGCCTATCAGGACACAATCGACGCGCTTGTCCGCGCGCTGCGTACCTGCTCGGCCCGCATCTTCATTGCCCCCGGCAACCACGATTTCTACTCCCCCGGCTCTCCGTATGCCACGGCGCAGTGGCCGGAGAATGTCCATATTTTCCGCAATCCGGCCATCGAATCGGTCGTGATTCCGGAGCTTGGCTGCGAAGTTTACGGCGCAGCCTTCACCGGCGCCAACGCCCCTTCCCTGCTCAACGGATTCCGGGTACGGGACGACGGTCTGCTCAATCTGATGGTTCTGCATGGCGACGCCACGCAGCCCGACAGCCCCTATAATGCCGTCACGCGCAGCCAGATCGCCGATTCCAATCTGGACTATCTCGCGCTCGGACACATCCACGCACTTCAGACGCCCGAGCCGGTCGGCAAAACGACCTATGCATGGCCCGGCTGCCCGATGGGGCGCGGATTTGACGAGACCGGCGAAAAGGGCGTGCTTCTCGGAACGCTGCGGTCGGCGCAGTGCGATCTGACCTTCGTGCCGATGGACGCAAAGCGCTATGAAATCCTGTCCGTCGAAGCGGGCGACGATCCGCTTGCGGCCATCGATGCGGCGATGCCTGCGCACGCGGAGAATCTGATCCTTCGAGTCAAGCTCACCGGCGAGGCTGATGAGATCGACGT
This sequence comes from uncultured Oscillospiraceae bacterium, assembly GCA_964620855.1. Lineage (GTDB taxonomy): Bacteria > Bacillota > Clostridia > Oscillospirales > Oscillospiraceae > CAKTOF01. Next base: position 2,500 of record CAZUKJ010000147.1, on the reverse strand, counting down.
GCCCGCGCTTCATGCAGCGCTCAGCCCGCGGGTGTACAGCCTGACCATCCGCGACAACACCACACCCAAACGCGACCTTTGGGCCGATCTGGAAGGCGACACACTGCGCGCGCTGTTTCTGCGCGAACTGAAATCGGAGCTTGACGCCCCGGACGCCGACGCCGAGCTGGTCAATCTGGCCGCGCGGTTCGGTCTCGATGTCATGGACGGACGGGAGGTGGCAGAGCCGTGAAGCTGAAAAAACTCACCGCCACCTTTGGCAAACTCGACAGAGAAACGCTGACGCTCCACGACGGGCTCAACATCATCACCCGGCCGAACGAAGCCGGCAAATCCACTTGGAGCGCCTTTGTCTCCGCGCTGTTTTACGGCATTGACACCGCCGAGCGCAGCAAGGGCGGCTCACTGCCCGCCAAGACAAAATTCAAGCCGTGGTCCGGCGCTGCGATGGCCGGTTCGGCCGAGCTGGAAGTTGGCGGCAAAGCGATCACCATCGAACGCGGCCCGGCCGGGCGCACACCGATGGGTGCATTCTCCGCCCGCGAGACCGAAAGCGGCCAGCCGGTTGCCGGTCTGAGCGCAGACAACTGCGGACTCCAGTTACTGGGCGCGGAGCGCAGCGTGTTTGAGCGCAGCGCCCTGATCCGCCAGGCCAGTCTCGCCGTCTCTTCCGACAGCGCCCTCGAGCGCCGTCTGCAGTCGCTCGTCACCACGGGCGAAGAAGACGTCAGCTATTCCCTCGTGGAAAAGAAGCTGCGCGATCTGAAAAACCGCAGAAAGCACAACAAAACCGGCCTGATCCCGAACTGCGAGCACGCCCTGGCCGATGTGGAATCCAGGCTCAGCGCGCTGCGGGCATGCAATCAGCAAAACGCACAGCTGCTGCAGCGGCGTCAGGCGCTGACAGAGCGCCGCGAAGTGCTGACGGCGCAGCAGTCTGCCGTCGAACTGCAGGAGCTTGTGCAAAAACGGCAGACGCTGCTTCAGGCCGAGGCAGACGCACGCTCCGCGCAGGCATCTGCCGCCGAAGCCGCCCGCCGGATCGAGCACCTGCCGAGCGAAGCCGAGCTTCGCTCACTCGAGTATGAAATCACGCGGCTTGCACAGAGCGAGCCGAGCGCTTTTGTCGATTCTGCGCCGGAAAAGCCGGCCGCGCCCGCGCCGTTTGCAGGTCTTGACCCCGACGCCGCCCAGCGGCAGGCAGAGGCGGACTGCGCCGACTACGACAGCCGCCTGCATGACCGGCTGCGCTATCAGCGGCGTAAAATGCTCAGCATCCTGACCGTCGGCATTCTGGCCGTCGTTCTCCTTCTCACCGTCGTGCTGTTTGTCTGGAACGACGCCAAAAACGCGCTGGTCATGCTTTCCTGCGCAGCCTTTATCGCCGTGTTTTCCCTCTGCATGAATGCGCGATGGAAAAAATCCAACGCGCTTGACGAGGCACTTTTGCAAAAGTACGGCGCGCGCAGCCGTGATGACATTCTCCGTCTTGCCAACGCTTACCGCGAAGACTGCGCCCGCTTTTCGCAGCTGCTTGCGCAGCATCAGGCGAAGGCGGCAGACGCCGACGCGCAGCTGTCTGCTTACCGCGAGGCCGTGCAGGCGGTGATGCTCCGCTGCGCCGCGATTGCTCCGGTTCGGACTCTTTCCGACTGCCGCAGCGTGATCGCGCAGGCGCTGGCACAGCATGCCGCTGCCGACGCCGAGAGCCGGAACGCCGAAAGCCGGAGCGCACAATATCAGGCCATTCGCACCGCGCTCGGCGAGCTGCCGGAGGTCCTTCCCGAAGCAGTATCCGCCGATCCGCTGCCGTCTGCACAGGTGATTGCCTCGCAGCTTCGCGCCGTCAACGACGAGCTTGCCAACGTGCAGTCGCAGCTCGATCTCAACCGCGGCCGCGTGCTCTCTCTGGGCGATCCGGCGACGCTTGAAGCCGAACGCGAGCAGCTTGCGTCCCGGCTGGAGCTGCTCAACCGGCAGTACAGCGCGCTGGAAACTGCGCTTCGGGCGCTGGAGAAGGCCAATGCAGACCTGCAGACGCGCTTTTCTCCGCAGCTCAACGCCGAAGCCGCGCGCATCATGGCACAGCTGACCGGCGGCCGATATGAAAGGGTTCTGCTTGATTCGAGCCTTTCCATTTCCGCCAAAACGACCGACGATGTGCTGACGCGGGAGCTTGGCTATCTCAGCGGCGGCACGGCCGACCAGCTGTACCTCGCCGTGCGTCTTGCCATTGCCCATCTGACGCTGCCCGAGGGCACGCCGCTGATTTTGGACGATGCGCTCGTCATGTTTGACGACGAGCGGTTGGACGCGGCGATGCATCTGCTGCGCGAGGAGGCAAAAACGCGGCAGATTCTGCTGTTTACCTGCCAGCGCCGCGAGCAGGACTGGCTCGACGCCAACGCCTGAGATTCTCCGCATCATACAAGAGCAAGAGGTGCAGCAAAGCGGAGTCCGAATAAGAAAACATAGATTCCGGACCACAAGCATGTGCTTG
>CAZUKJ010000146.1:0-4418 GCA_964620855.1 uncultured Oscillospiraceae bacterium | reverse complement strand
CGTTCCTCTTGAGAATTGAACGTATGGAAATACACTGTATCACCCCCACAAATTCCAATTTGATTAACTGGCTTTACATTATCATGATTTGTCAGGATATCCAAGAGCAGGCACAGCAGATCAAACGGCTGTGCCTGTTAACTGTCTTATGCGTACCGCCCTTTTCCCCGCGGCGCTGTTTATTCCCCGGGAAGGAGCTTGCGAACAAGGTTGGCAAAAATCGGCACAGCCGGGTTGCTGCTCCCGGCGCGGTAGGCCAGCACGAGCTGCAGCGGCGGCGCATCCGTCGACAGCGGGGTGAGCACGATGCCGGGCGCGCTGCACAGCCGGTGCGACTGGTGCACCATCGTCACGCCGAGGCCGCACACCGTCCGCATCGTCATCTCCGCATCCGAGACCATAAAGCGGATCTGCTCCAGCTGCGCCTCGGTCATACTGCGTCCCAGCAGCTCCCGCAGCTGCGGCGCCATCTGCGCGCCGAACACCGACGGCTCAAGCACCATATATTCCCGCCGCGCAATGACCTCATCGAGGCACGACAGCGGCAGCGTCCCGTTTTCCACCAGCGGATACGTCTCCCCGGCCGCAAGGAACATCTGCTCTGTCATCAGCGGGATCGTCACCGCATCCGGAATCATGGCAACGGTGTGGTCGTTGGCAAAGACCATATCGACCGCGCCGGACTCCATCTGCATACGAATGTCGTGCACATGCAGCGGGCGGATGATGAGCTCAATGTCCGGATACGCACGGTGCAGCTCACTGACGGCATTGCAGAACACGCCCGGCGGCCATTTTTCCTCCATGACGCCGATGCGAAGCCGTTCCGGCTTGCCGTTTGCCGCATTTTCCAGCCGCTGACGAAGCTGCTGCTCGCGCACCAGCGTCGTTTTGGCCTCTTCATAGAAAATCTCGCCCGCCTGCGTCAGCCGAAGGCCGCTTTTATCCCGGACAAAGAACGGCGTGCCGAATTCTTCTTCCAGCAGCGCAATCTGACGGCTGAGCGTCGACTGCGCCATGTAAAGGCTCTCCGCAGCCGCCGTAAAGCTCAACCGTTCCGCCACTGCCACGAAGCAGCGCAGCTGATGAGATGTCATATCCGTCCCTCCATCGAAAAAACGCATCGGCCATAGAGTTCTTCGTTTGACGGCCCAACGCGCGATCCTTTATAATGGTATTATAAGATGCAGCATTCCCGCTGTCAAATCAAAGGAGGAATTTCCGATGAACTATCCCCATCTGCTTTCTCAGGTCAAGTGCGGCAACCGCATCCTGAAAAGCCGCATGAGCTCCGCGAACTCCCTGCCGCACTTCCTGCAGGGCCCGGAGACCTACCCGACGGAACAGGTTATGGATCATATGCTCGCGGTCGCCCGCAACGGCGCTGCGATCGTCACCTTTGCCGACTGGTCGAAGGAAGATCAGCGCGAGTCGTTCAACGAAGACGGCCGCCGCTTCCCGATGTACAACCTGAAGGACCCTTCCGTTGAGAACTATCTGTGCCAGTTTACCGACCAGATCCACTCGTATGACACGCTGGTTTCTCTGGCGATCATGCCGTTCACCGCGCCCGATCCGATGTACGACGTCTACGATCAGGAGGAGTACGAGGCCAAGCGCACCAATGTCCGCGTGACCCAGGGCGACGTGCTCGACGATTACGACATCGGCTACATGATCCGCGGCGGCAAGCCGTCGAAGGCGCTGTCGAAGGAGATGATCGCGTCGATCATCGAAGATCAGGCGCAGAAGGTTCTGTTCTACAAGCACATGGGCTTTGACATGGTCACCATCCACTGTGCTTACCGCGCAACGCTGTTCTCCCGCTTCCTCTCCCCGATCACCAACAAGCGTACCGACGAGTACGGCGGCGGCATTGAGGGCCGTTCGCTCTTCATTCGTCAGCTCTGCACCCGCATCAAGGAGCTGTGCGGCAAGGACTTCCTGATTGAATTGCAGGTCACCGGTTCCGAACCGGGCGGCACCACCATCGAAGACACCATCGCGCTGGCCAAGCTCTGCGAAGGCCTCGTTGAGATCTTCCAGTTCCGCGCCGCGTCCCCGAACAACAACCATCCCACCGGCTACAACTCCGTCGAGCATGTCTACAAGCCGCTTGCAGACTGTGCCGCCGTCAAGGCCAGCGGCACGAGCATCCTCTGCGAGCCGATCGGCGGCTTCCAGGACCCGGACGACATGGAAGAAATCCTCGCCACCGGCAAGGCCGACCTCATCGGCGCAGCGCGTATGTTCTTCGTCGACTACGACTTCTATCAGAAGCTGCTTGAGGGCCGCAAGGACGATATCACTCCGTGCGTGCGCTGCAACAAGTGCCACGTTCCGAGCCTGACCGACCGCTGGCTGAGCTTCTGCACCGTCAATCCGAAGCTGGGCATCAACCACAAGCTCGATCAGTTCACCAAGCCGGCCTGCGGCAGCAAGAAGATCGCCGTCATTGGCGGCGGCCCGGGCGGCATGCGCGCTGCCATGTACTGCTCCGAGCGCGGCTACACGGTCGATCTGTATGAGAAGACCGACCGGCTCGGCGGTCAGCTGTGCATCATGGACGGCGCTTCGTTCAAGTGGCCGCTGGTCAACTACCGCAGCTGGCTGATCCAGCAGGTCGAAAAAGACCCGGCCATCACCATCAAGCTCAACACCGAGGCCACGGCGGACATGGTGCGCGGCCAGTACGACGCCGTCATCACCGCGCTCGGCGCGACACCGAAGCAGCCGCCGATCCCGGGCGTCGAGAAAGCCTACAACGTCTTTGACGCGTTCACCAAGTACGACCAGATGGGCAAGCGTGTCGTCGTCATCGGCGGCAGCGAGTCCGGCACAGAGGCCGCAATGTGCCTGGTGGAGCATGGCCACGAGGCCACCGTGCTCTCCCGCGGCACGCAGCTCGCTCCGGATGCCACCCCGATCCACTACCGCGAGTGCATCGAGGAAGTCTACACCGCAATGGACGACTTCCACTCGATCATGGGCGTGACCACCACCGCAATCGGCGACGGCTATGTTGAGTACCGCGACGCCGACGGCGAGACGCACCGCATCGAATGTGACGACGTCGTCGCGCTCGGCGGCATGGGCGCGCTGCTCGACGAGGCGCTCGCCTTCTCCGGCACGGCGCAGCAGGTTATGCGCGTCGGTGACTGCCGCAAGGTCGGCTGCATCCGCGACTGCAACCGCATGGCTTGGGTCGTTGCCAACCAGATCTGATCCCGCATAAAAAATCCCCGGCTCAGCGATTGCTGAGCCGGGGTCATTTTTTTGCTTACTTGGAGGCAGCCGGAGCAGAACCGGTAACCTTCTTGGCTGCATTGGCCGCAGCGCGGGTCTGGAGCGTGTCGAGCGTGACAGCCGCCAGAAGCACGACGCCGAGCGCAACGTACTGCCAGTACTGGTTGATGTTCAGGAAGTTCATACCGGAGTTGAGCACTGCGATGATGAGGACACCAACGACCATGTTGCTCATCTTACCGCCGCCGCCGCCCATCTTGACGCCGCCGAGCATGGCGCCCGCCATGACGGTGAACTCCGCGCCGACGCCCATGGAGTTGTTGACCGCGCCGATCTTACCGACGTTGACAACCTGCGCGACGCCGAAGAAGAAACCGGCCAGCGCAAAGACGCCGATGCGCATCTTGCCGACGGAGACGCCGGAGAGCGAAACGGCCTCCGGGTTGGAGCCGAGCGCGTAGACGTTACGGCCGAAGTAGGTCTTGTTCAGGATGAACGAGCCGAGTGCGACCATAACGATTGCGACAATGACGCCGGACTTGAGCGTGTAGCCGCCCCAGAGCGGGATGTTGTAGCCGCCGAGGATGTTGAAGATGCTGGCCATATCACGATAGGTCTTGCTGGTACCGCCGGAGAGCAGGTAGGTCGCGCCATTGAGGATATACTGCGTCGCCAGCGTGATGATGAACGGGAACACCTTCAGCCAGGAGTAGACCGCGCCGTTAAACGCAGACAGCAGGACCGCCAGCAGGATGCCGCAGATCAGGGCGATAACGCCGTTGGCACTCTGATTGATCAGGGCCATCGCAATACCGACCGTCGAAAGCAGGAAGCCGGTGGACAGGTCCATTGCGCCGCCGAGCATAATAAAGGTAATGCCGACGCCGATAATGAGCAGGTACGCATTCTGGCCGAGAATGTTCAGCAGGTTTGCGACGCTCACGAAGGAACGGCCCGTCTTAATCGGGCACAGAATGCCGAATACTGCAACAACCAGGATGAGAACAAGGACCATCATGTATTCCTGCAGATAGGCCATAAAACTCTTTTTCTTCATGTACTTAAGCCTCCATGTTTTCTGCCGCCCGGTTGTCGGTGGACGCAAGCTCGAGGATGCGCTCCTGAGAGAACTCTTCCTTCGTCAGCTCGCCCGCCAGGCAGCGCTCACCAAA
>CAZUKJ010000145.1:0-4459 GCA_964620855.1 uncultured Oscillospiraceae bacterium | reverse complement strand
GCATAGTAAGCAACCGAGCGAAGCGAGGCTCTTAGCGCCTCGCAGAGGGAGCCTTAGGGGGCGGCACAAAACCGGAAGGGAGCGGGGGCTGGTGATGATCCGTCAAGCAATGCGGCGATTTGTTTCCCTTCGGTCTGCATCGCGCCCCTTTCCTGCAGCAAGCGCTCCAACTTGTCATTGCGAGGAGCGAAGCGACGTGGCAATCTGTTCTCTTACGATTCTTGTCTCAGGTCCTGAGCCGCGCAGTCATCGGCTGAAATAGGGAGTGTTGCAAAATGCAACACTCCCTGCTTTGTTGATCAGGCGACGGCCCAGGCGAGCAGGCCGAGATCGGATTGATCTTCCGTCAGCCGTGATACCTGATAGAGCAGACGGGCCACTTCCCGCCGGGTCATCGTTTCGGCGGCGTTGGTGCAGTCGTAGATGCCGTTGTCACGCAGCGCAATGATCGACGCGGCGCACCATGCCGGGAGCGTTTCGGCTTCGTTGAGCGCCGCTGCCTGCTGGTCGGCCGGAAGGTCGAGAATGTTCTGCACGATCACGGCGGCTTCGGCTTTCGTCAGGCTGGCATCTGCGCGGAAAACAAGCCCGGCGTCGGAATTCACGCCGTTGACGATCCCGGAGCGGAATGCCGAGACCACAAACCCGCGCAGCCAGTCCGGAAGCTCACTTTCGTCGGCAAAGCCGCTGGTCAGCTCGCTTTTCTCCGCCTGCAGGCCGAGCACCTGCATTGTCATGGCAAGAAACTCGCCGCGGGTCACGGCTTTGTCCGGATTGAAGCAGAGCGCACCGGCGATCGTCTCTCCGGAGAACGCGCCCTGATCTTTCAGCCACATGGCCTCAAACTGATCCGGATCGTCGGCCATATCGGAATAGGTTGCCTTGTTGGTTGGCTTGAGGATCTCAATGGAGACGGTCGCCTCCTGCGAGACGTTGCCGGCCTCGTCGGTTGCGGTGTAGGCAAACGAGTCGCTGCCGACCTTGTTTTTCTTTGGCGTGTAGGTGAATGTGCCGTCTTCATGGATCACAACCGTGCCGCGTCGGGGCTCTTTTGTGATCGTGTAGATCAGCATGCCGCCCTCCGGATCGGAGGCGTCGAGCGTTCCGGAGTGTTCAATGTTCTTGTAGGTCTGAAGCGTCGAATCGACGGCCACCGGCGGCTCGTTTTTGCTCGGTCGGATGCGGACGGTCACAACGCCGGAACTCCCAACGCGGCCGCTGCTGACGGTCAGAAAGCGCACAGAGGCGGCCTGATCGCCGTCACACGCCGGAACGAGCACAAGCGACGAGAGCGTTTTGGCGGTGAGCACATCTCCTGCGCGGATCGTGCGGCCGCCGCAGCGGATCGTGCCGACGGCTTCGTCGGGAACGCCTGTGATGACCACACCGTCAAGGAGCTCGCCGGAGGAAAAGTCACCGGCAGAGAAGCAGTAGACCGCGCCGCTGACGATTTCGGCGTCGGCGGCATTTGCGCTGATGCACAGCCCGCACAGCAGCATCGCAGCGAGCACGCATGTCAGGAATCGTTTTGGTGTAGGATGCATAGAAAAAACCTCCCGAAGATTTGTCTTCGGGAGGTATTGTCTGCTAATTTATGAAAGATATGCACTCGACTGATGATATTTTGGACGAATGTACCGCGCGCTCGAATCGGGGGCGGGGCGCATATGGATGCCGGATACAACGCCCATCGCCAAAAACATCGTCAGGATGGAGCTGCCGCCGTAGCTGATGAACGGCAGCGTCAGGCCGATGACCGGGAACACGCCGAGGCACATGCCGACATTGATGAAGATCTGCACGATCAGCATGCCGGCAATGCCGATGCAGATCAGGCGGTTCATGTAGTTGCCGGATTTGACGCCGACCCAGATGCAGCGCACGACGATGGCGCCGAGCAGCAGCAATATGACGGAGCAGCCAATGATGCCAAGCTCCTCGCCGATTGCGGAGAAAATAAAGTCGGTGTGCTGCGCGGGGAGTGTGCCCGACTGCGTCTGCGCGCCGTTGAACAGGCCCTGACCGGACAGGCCGCCGGACTGAATATAGGAAAGACTGATCCGGGTCTGATAGCGGACGTCAAGGCCCTCCGGGTCGATCGTCTTGTCGAAGATCATCATGATGCGTTCTTTCTGGTCTTCGCGGAAGAAGCTGGCCCAGATGACCGGGAAGACAGCCACAAGCGCCGCTGCGCCTGCGGCGAACCAGCCGAGACTGACGCCGCCGGCATACGCCATGATCACATACAGCATAAAGAACACGAGCGCCATACCGGCGTCGGACGAGGCGACAATAATCAGGCCGACCATCATGACCATATGGATGGTGATGGTGCTGACCGCGCGCAGCGAGGAAATCTTTTCATGATAAATGCTCATGGTCTTGGCCATGACGATGATATAAGTGATCTTGCAGATCTCCGCAGGCTGGATGTTGAACGGCAGCCAGGAGAAGGCAAGCCAGCTGCGGTTGCCTGTAGAGCCTTCCACGCCCCAGAGAAACAGCGTGGCAATGAAGAGAAGGTTGAAAATGAAAAGCAGCTCTTTTCGCTCGGCGATGATGTCAATGTCGACGAGCGTGAGCAGAATATAGACAAAGATGCCGAGCACGAGCGCCAACGTCTGAACTGCGACATAGCGCGTGCCGCCGAGGTGCTGCGTCGTGCTGGAAACGGCAATGATGCCCAATATGGTCGTCAGCACACACAGGCCCAAAAGCAGCATATCCGCTTTCTTCAGAAACTCACCGATCATGTGAAAAACACGCTTCAACTTGCCGTCTCCTTTCTTTTTCGATAAGATTCTTATATTCTATCACCCATCGAACCGGAAGTAAACAGAAAGTTACTTTGCAAATGGCGGAGGATGTGGTAAACTGTGTCTGTAGAAAAGGATGCGATAACGGATGATATTTTATTCTGACAGCCCGGAGATGACCGAGCGCGTCGGCGAACAGCTGGCGGCGCAGCTTCGCCCGGGCGATGTTGTGGCCTATTACGGCGGACTGGGAATGGGAAAGACGGCGTTCACCCGCGGCCTCGCGCGCGGCCTGGGCGTAACGGAGTCTGTCACCAGCCCGACCTATACCATTGTCAACGAATACCTGTCCGGCTCTTTGCCGCTGTTCCACTTTGATATGTATCGCCTTGGCTCTTCGGAGGAGCTCTTTGACATCGGCTGGGAAGACTATCTGCTGCGCGGCGGCGTGTGCTGCGTGGAGTGGAGCGAAAATGTGGAAGATGCCCTGGAAGACCCGGTGCGCGTGGAGATCCGCCGGTGTGCGGATGCGGACAACTGCCGCGAGATCGAGATCACGGGAGGGAAGAACCTTGTTGATTTTAGCCTTTGAGTCCTCGGCAAAGGCGGCGTCGTGCGCGCTGCTGCGCGACGGCCAGCTGCTTGCCGAGTATGTTCAGAACAACGGACAGACGCACAGCCGCCCGCTGACCCGGCTTGCGGAAGACATGCTGCGAAACTGCGATCTGACGGCTGCGGATGTAGACGCGGTTGCCTGCGCGGAGGGCCCCGGCAGCTTCACCGGCGTCCGCATCGGCGTTGCCGCGGCGAAGGGCTTCGCATGGGGGCGGCAGATCCCGTGCTGCGGCGTTTCGACGCTCGAAGCGATGGCGTGGCTGCACCGTGACCGCGACGCTGTGCTTGTCCCGGTGATGGATGCCCGCCGCAGTCAGGTTTACAATGCCCTGTTTGAAGGCGGCGAGCGGCCGGTCAGGCTGTGCGAAGACCGCGCGATCTCCATCGACGAACTGGCGGCGGATCTGGCCGGGATCGAAAAGGAGAAAATTTTGATTGGCGACGGTGCGCAGCTGTGTTATAATGCACTTGGACAATCGATCAGCAATCTGAAGCTGATGCCGGAGCATCTGCGTGCGCAGCGTGCAGGCGGTGTTGCCCTCGCGGCAATGGACGCGCTGGCGCAGGGTGCAGCGTGTGATCCGTCGGCACTGACGCCGAATTATCTTCGCCTGTCGCAGGCAGAACGCGAACGGCTTGCGCGGCTTCAGAATGAGGAAAGGGGTAATTGAACCATGGGTACTGTTCATGTTCTTGACCATCCGCTGCTGCAGCATAAGCTGAGCATCATGCGCGACGCCGGCACGGGCGTCAAAGAGTTCCGCGAGACGGTCAATGAAGTCGCAATGCTGATGTGCTATGAAGCCACCCGCAATCTGGAAACCGAAGAGGTCGAGATCGAAACGCCGATCTGCAAGGGCACGTTCCGTATGCTCTCCGGCAAGAAGCTCGCCATTGTGCCGATCCTTCGTGCCGGTCTCGGCATGGTCGACGGCATGATCTCGCTCATCCCGTCTGCAAAAGTCGGCCATATTGGCCTTTACCGCGACCCGCAGACGCATGAGCCGGTGGAATATTACTGCAAGCTTCCGAACGATATTGCCGAGCGCGATGTTTTCGTGGTTGACCCGATGCTGGCCACCGGCGGC
>CAZUKJ010000144.1:0-4522 GCA_964620855.1 uncultured Oscillospiraceae bacterium | reverse complement strand
TTTAGAATTTATTGCGAGAGTTCGAATTCATACGCAAAATCGCTAAAGATATCTTGTAGCCCATACACCAAAGCAGCACCACCCATTCGGGTGGTGCTGCTTCACTTACACAAGCCATTTCTTCACAACCGGGATTTTGCTGAGCACGAAATATACCGCCACGCAGCAGGCCATGTTCAAAACCGCCAGCAGCGGGATGGACACGATGCACGGCAAGATATCCACATCCAGCCCCACCAGCCGCTCGAGATAGATAAACAGCGGATGGGCCAGATAGACGCAGAACGACGCCCTGCACAAATACTGCGGCAGCGTCTTTTCGCCCCTCCGCTGTGCCGCAGGCCACGAGGCGAAGATGCCGAACAGGCCGACGGACTTCAGGAAGCACCACACTGTCATGCCGCCAAGCAGGCTGTCGTCCAGGCTGCCGCTGCGTGCAGACAGATACCACGTGCCGAAGAACATAATCACAAAGCCCGACAGGAACATCGCCGGATACACCGCGCGGCGGCGGATGGGAAATTCCTTCAGATACCAGCCCAGCAGCATATAGCCCATCGACGAATAGGTCATATTGATCAGGTACTGCTTCGGGATCCCGGTCAGCAACGAAACCGGCCACCAGGTCTTCACCGTCGGGTATACGATGCCCAGAACAAACCAGATCACCAGCGCATACTCGGTCAGGCGCTTGTCCCGCAGAGCGGTGAACGCCTTCAGGATCGGCAGAAAGACATATACGAGCAGAATAATATGCAGATAATACAGGTGGTACTCATGGTCAAACAGCACCAGACGCTTGATTGCGCCGCGCAGCGTTTCCCAGCTGTACTGCCCGCGCAGGTGGAACAGCTCATACATCGCGGCCCAGGCCAGCAGCGCTACCAAAATCCGCGGCAGCATCTGCGTGTAGATCTTCTTCATGCTGATCTGCTTTTCCGGCCGCAGCAGCAGCGCGCCGGTGCACATCAGGAAGATCGGCACACCGCCGCGGATGGCTGTGCCCCAGAACACCGTTGAGAGCCAGTTGACAGAGCCGACCGGGTTGAGCACATAGCCGTTATAGCAGGTATGTACGATGACCACAAACAGCGCGCAGATCGCCTTAAGCAGGTCCATGGACGTATCGCGTTCAGTCCGTTTCTTCATTGAATTCATGGAGCTCACCTCGCCGCGTCAGAATTCGCTCAGGCGGCCGGAGCTGCCTGGCAGGGCCAGTATAACACATCCGTCCTGCTATGTACAGCACAAGGCCGCCGGCAGCGCCGACGGCCTTGCTCTTTCTTATAAAACTATGGTTCGTTTACTTCTTCTTTGCTTTCTTGAAGAGCACGCTGCGGAACAGCAGCACATTCATTGCCGCGAAGAATACGACCAGAATGATCATCGTCAGGCTCGGCTTGACCGGCGCGAGTGTTGCCAGCAGCATCATCGGGAAGCCGAAGACGATGGCCGGGAAGTTCTGATAGACCATATTGTCGGCAGCGGGCGTGCGGAACTCGCCGTCGACCTCACGCAGCAGGATGATGCCCGTGCTGGCCGTACCGGTGAGCATGCCGTACATCATCAGAAACTGCTCCTCGGCATACTCCGGGAAGAGCTTCTTGGCCACATAGTAATTGTAAACATACGTCAGCACCAGACCACCGACCGACAGGATCAGAATGACCGCCCAGTACTTGGCCAGTACGCCCACGCGGATTGCCGCGATGCCCGCAACGACCATGAGGTCGAAGAAGAAGTTGCTCACGCGCGTCATCAAAAAGTCATTGACATAGACCTTCTGCACGATTGTGCCCTTTTTCAGGCCCTTCAGGATGACTTTTACGATCGTCGCCGTCAGGACGCCCAGCAGGAAGTTGAAGCCGAAGATGACCGACTTCATACCCGGTAGGAGCAGACCCAGCCCATACATCAGGAAATAGGCCAGTACATACGCCAGTGCAACGAGTGCGACCTGCACGGTCAGCTTATCCATGCTGCCCTGCATCGGGATCTCGCCCTCGCCCTGCACCTGTTCGGACTGCAGGCTGCCCTCTTCGAGCGCGCCGGGAACGAGCTGGCCGCGGCGGCGCATGATATTCAGGTGGATGACGCCGCCGATGCTCGCGGAGAGGAAGCCCATCGCCGCAATGGTCAGGCCGAAGCTCTTGCCGCCCACGAAGCCGTACTCGGTCTCGTAGATCGTGCCGTAGTTGAGCGCCTGACCGGTGCCCTGACCGTAGCCAAACGGCAGCAGGATGCCCGCCGCATCGAAGAAGCCGGACATCAGCTTCGCCGCGATCAGCGTCACGCCAAAGCCGAACACGGCCTGCAGCAGATAGACCGACACGGTCGTCACGCCGGTGTTGAAGATCTCCACGGTGCGCTGCTTGGTCATCTTGCCCTTGCCGCCTTTCAACGTCGAGGCGATAAAGCCGAGCGCGAGCGCATGATAGGTGATCACTTCGAGCGTCGCCATGCCGTTGCCGCCGAAAAAGGCGCTGTCAAACAGCAGCTCGCCCGTGATGAGCTTGTAGACGCAGGCAATGGCCAGCAAAATCGCGCCGCCGAGCACCGACGTCGGGATCAGGGAGACCCGCAGAAACCCAACCGACTTTTTCAGCGCGTTGGCCGCCAGCAGGCTGATCAGCAAAACGGCAACCAGATGAAAGTTGCCCCAGACACTATAATCCCAAAAATTCTCCATCGTTTGTACCCTCACTCAGATTTTTTGCATGGTAGAACAGGTTCACATACCGCAGCGCATTGAAGCGCTTGTCGCTCTTGAGCTGGTAGACCCTGCCGCCGTGGTAGATGTTGAGCTTGTTGCGGCCGAGCACCGTCACCGCCAGGACCTCGTCGAACGGGAAGATCAGATCGTCGTCAACGGTAATGCGGTCTCCGTAGAGCCGCAGCGTCACGCTTTTGCGCAGCTTCTGCTTCTTCTTGTAGAGAATGACCTCGGACAGCGCAGCCGCGTCTTCGTACAGCGGCTTATCCAGATACGCCGACGGGTCGCTCCCGCGCACAAACCGGCACTGGTAGTCATACCACTCGGCCACCGTCGAATACGGGAAGTCGAAGCCGATGCCTTCGAGCCGCAGGTCCGGGCGGTAGTGGATCTTCTTGCCGCACCGGGTACAGCCGATCTGTTCGCCCCGGCTCTCAAACCGGGAGAAGCCGCAGTCCGGGCAGATGTACATCGCCCGCTCCAGGTACTCGGCGCGCCGTTTATGGTGGAACACAGCACCGGAGGTAAATTCATCCACGCGCAGCGCATCACACAGCAGCTCATAAAACGCCTCGGCCGACATCGACCGGTACTCCTCCGGCTCGATCACGCGCGAGACATACGCGCGCATCTTGCCCTTTCGGATGACATCGCTCCAGCGCGGCTGCACGCCGTAACCGCCTTCGATGCGGAGCACCGCGACCGGCAGCTTGAGCGACTTGGCCAGCTTGGCCACCGACGGCTTGATGTGCACCAGCTCGCCGGAATATGTGCGGTTGCCCTCCGGGGCCAGCGCAATCGTGCCGCCCTCTTTGGCCACACGCAGGCAGTTCATCACCGCAGTCAGGTCGGTCGTCTGCTTCTTGATCGGGATCGGCGCAACCGCCCAGCTCAGGAGCCGGGAGATCATGCCGTTGGAGAACAGATCCTCCGACGCGATGTAGTACACCGGCCCGGCAAAGGCCATGCCGACGAAGAACTGGTCGCCCGCCGTCTGATGGTTCATCACGATCAGATACTGCCGGTCGCCCTGCTCCCGGAACTTCTCGACCGTGATGCCGTATTTGAATTTCACATACGGCCCGATCACGCAGGCCGCGACATTGCGGACGACGCGGTGCCGAACCCGCATCCACCCGCGCTTTTTCTTCTCTTTCTGCTTACGCATAATCCTCCTGCCGTCGGCAACTTTC
Source organism: uncultured Oscillospiraceae bacterium (assembly GCA_964620855.1). Taxonomy (GTDB): domain Bacteria; phylum Bacillota; class Clostridia; order Oscillospirales; family Oscillospiraceae; genus CAKTOF01. Next base: position 616 of record CAZUKJ010000144.1, on the reverse strand, counting down.
GCCCGGCATTGTTTTTTAAGTATCAAAAGGCGTATTTTTTGTCGTTTTTTCAACGCCTCTGTCAGTATATTCTTTTTTTGTGCATCTGTCCACCGCTTTTGCAAAAATATCAACAAAACAGCAATCGCGCATACGCCGCGCTGCCCATCAGATAAGTACCTGCTTCGCGCTGCGCCGCAGGTGTTAAGTCCGGCCCAGGCGCATAGGCGCACCCCTTAGCTGCGGTGTAATGGCGCAAATCATTCATCAATCCGTCATTTTTCCTAAATTCAGATTCCAAAATTCGCCGTTTTTCGTTTTTTGTTCTTGCCTTTCCGGTGATTTATTTGTAATATATATTCAATATATGTGTTGGTTTGCCACCTTTTCGTGCAGAGCTGCCGTCAGAACAGCGTCTCCAGGTTCGGGCGGTTCACCGTTTTCCCCGCATTCACCGGCACATATCTACGAGAGACAAAACTATGAAAGAGGGAAATGTAACCATGGCAAAAAAACAAGTCCAGCTGGACGCTAACGGCCACCGCAAGTTCGGTATACTCGACTGTCTCGCGTACGCGGCCGTCGACTTCGGCTGCAACATGAGCTTCTCGCTCAAGGGCACTGTCCAGACCTTCTG
>CAZUKJ010000143.1:0-4531 GCA_964620855.1 uncultured Oscillospiraceae bacterium | reverse complement strand
AAACCCAGCAGACACCAGAGAGCAAGCAGCAGGAAGGCCGCGCTGCTCATGGCCACCGTCTGCGGCGCAAAGGCGCAGGGCCGCGCAAACGAATGCGGTCAGATCAAGCTCGGCATGGACGCCGACCTCATCATGCTCGACTTCACCCAGCCGCACCTGATCCCGACGCACGACGTCATCTCCTCGCTGGTCTACTCGGCCTCCGGTCACGATGTTGTGATGACCATGGTGCGCGGCAATATTCTCTACGCGGCCGGAAAGTACACCACCATCGACCTCAACGCCGTCGTCAAGGAGCTTGCCGAGTACGCAATGCCCAAAGTGTTCACCGATACCCGGGAGGAAGGATAAACCTTGTCTGAGAAGAATCTGAAAAAGCAAAGCTTTCTGCACGGCGCAGCCATTCTGGCGCTTGCCACCGCGATTGTCAAGGTCATCGGCGCCTGCTACAAAATTCCGATGGTCCGCATCATCGGCAATCAGGGCTACACCTACTTTCTGGCTGCCTATGATATTTACTCCGTGCTTCTGACCATCTCCACGGCCGGCCTTCCGGTCGCCATGTCGCGCATGATCTCCGAAGCGCAGACGCTCGGCAATCATGCGCAGATCAAGCGCATCTACAAGGCCTCGCTGTACGTCTTTCTGACGATCGGCATCGTCGGGTCGGCCGGTATGCTGCTGTTTTGCCGGCAGCTTGCGTCGTTTATGTCCGCGCCGAATGCGTGGATCGCCATTGCCGCGCTCGCGCCTGCGGTGCTGTTTGTGTGCGTCATTTCGTCGTACCGCGGTTTCTTCCAGGGCCAGAGCATGATGACGCCCACCGCCGTCAGTCAGGTCATTGAAGCGCTGTGCAAGCTGTTCATCGGTCTCGCCCTCGCGTGGCTCATCATCCGCGCCGGTTACGACTCCGAGTATGCCGCAGGCGGCGCGATTGCCGGTGTGACCATCGGCATCATCCTGTCATTTTTGTATCTGTTCGTGCAGCACCGCCGCGCTTCGGCGGAGCTGACGCGTCTTTCCACGCAGGCGCCGACGCAGCCGCTGCGCGCGACAATGAAAACGCTGCTCGGCATCGCCATCCCGATCACCATCGGCTCTGCCGGTCTGCAGATCATCAACCTCATCGACGCCAAGCTCGTGCTGGGCCGTCTGGTCAGCGCCGCCGGCTTTTCGCAGGACGCGGCCGAGGAGCTGCGCGGCATTTACGGCGCATGCCAGACGCTGTTTAACATGCCCTCGGCATTCATCACGCCGATCACCATCAGCGTCATTCCCGCCATCACCGCGCACCTGACGATGAAAAACCACCAGGGTGCGCTGAAGGTCGAAGAATCCGCCATCCGCATCATGGCGCTGCTCGCGCTGCCGTGCGGCGTCGGACTGTCCGTGCTGGCCGCGCCGATTCTGAAGATGCTCTACGGCTACACCGGCGAAACGCTGCAGATCGGCACACCGCTGATGGCCATTCTGGGCCCTTGCGTGGTGTTCAACTGTCTGGTCCTTTTGACCAACGCGATCATGCAGGCGCACGGCGACGTTGTGACACCGGTTGTCAATATGCTCATCGGCGGCATTGTCAAGGTGATCTTGAACTATCTGCTCGTCGGCCGGCCGTCGATCAACATCACCGGCGCGCCGATCGGCACGCTCACCTGCTACATTGTCATCACCGCGCTCAACCTGATTATGATGCGCCGCAGGATGGAAAAGATCCCGCGCGTGCTGTCCACCATGGTCAAGCCGCTTCTGGCCACGGCCGCGATGGCACTGGCGGCCTATATGGCGCACGATGTGCTGAGCACTTACCTCGCCTCGTCGTCGATCGCCTGCCTCGGCGCGATCTGCTGCGCCGTCGTCGTCTACGCGGTGTTCGTCGTCGTCCTTCGCATCATCACGCTTGACGACTGCATGCTGCTGCCGAAGGGCGAAAAGATCGCCAAGCTGCTTCGGATTCGCTGAAAGAAGGGATTTCCATGACTGATTTTCCGCGCAAAGACCGCTATGATTTTCACGATCTTGTTGAGATCGTCCGCATCCTGCGCGCCCCGGGCGGCTGCCCGTGGGATGGCGAACAGACGCACCAGTCCATCCGCCGCAACTTCATCGAGGAGACCTACGAGGTCTGCGAAGCCATCGACGAGGACGACCCGGTGCACCTGTGCGAAGAGCTCGGCGACGTGCTGCTGCAGGTCGTGTTCCACGCCGGCATTGAGCAGGACGCCGGGCGCTTTGACCTGCTCGACGTCTGCGACGCCGAGTGCAAAAAGTTGATCCTGCGTCACCCGCATGTGTTTGGCAATGTGCAGGCCGATACGACCGAGCAGGTGCTCACCAACTGGGACGAGATCAAACGCAGGGAAAAGCATCAGGAGAGCTATACCGACACGCTTCGCTCCGTCGCCGTCTCGCTTCCGGCGCTCTGGCGCGCGGACAAGCTGCAGAGCAAAGCCGCCAAAGCCAATTTTGCCTGGCCGAGCGCCGAAGACGCCTTCGGCAAGCTCACCGAAGAGCTCGAAGAATTCAAGGCGGCAGCCGCCGGTGACGGCGACGTTGCCGAGGAGCTTGGCGACGTCCTCTTTGCCGCCGTCTGTGCCGGCCGTTTCTTTGACGTCGACCCGGAGATGGCGCTGACCGCCGCGTGCGAGAAGTTCATCCGCCGCTTCTCCCGGCTTGAGCAGGCCGCAGCCGAGCAGGGGCGCAGCCTCAGTGAATTAACGCCCGCCGAGCAGGGCAAACTGTACAACGAGCTCAAAAGCCAGACGGAGTGATCATCGCTCCGATCAACCACTCAGGAGGATCCACTATGAACAAGACTGACCTCATCGCCGCTGCGGCGGAGAAATCCGGTCTGTCCAGAAAAGACGCGGAAAAAGCGCTCAACGCGATGCTCGATGTCGTCACCGAAGCCCTTGCCGCAGGCGAGAAGGTTTCCGTGGTCGGCTTCGGCACGCTGGAAGTCAAAACCCGCAATGCCCGCATGGGCCGCAACCCCAAAACCAAAGAAGAAATCCGCATCCCCGCCACGAAGGTTCCCGTGTTCAAGCCCGGCAAAGCCCTCAAGGACGCGGCGGCAGGATAACACCCGTTCGGCGGGCGCAGCCCTGCGCCCGCCGATGATTTTCTATTTCCAAAGGAGGATACTGATGCGTCTGGATAAGTACTTAAAAGTCTCTCGCCTGATCAAGCGGCGCACGATTGCCAACGAGGCGTGCGACAACGAGCGCGTCTGGGTCAACGGCCGCCCCGCCCGCGCGTCCTACGACGTCAAAATCGGCGACAAAATCGAGATCCGGTTCGGCGCAAAAACGCTCTGCGTGGAAGTGCTGCAGGTTGCCGAAACCGTCCGCAAAGACGACGCCGTCGGCATGTACCGCGAAGTGTAAACTTCCCTTTCTCCAATTTGCCAAGCGTCCGGCACTCTTTGCTCCAATGTTTGTGTAAATTTTCTGTGCGGTTTCAGATTGACGGTTTCCTGCGCCTATGGTAAAATGAGCACAGACAACATCATACGACGCTTTTTGTGACTGACGGATTTGTGGAGTACCACATGGGAGCAAAAAGCGGATTTTATGCCGACCGTCTGGGCAGTCCTATCCTTCGCAGGGACGGGACTGCCCTTTTGCATTTCTTCAGGAGGTTGAAAGAGAATGAAAAAAGTCGCTGTCATCATGGGTTCCGATTCTGACTGGCCGGTTGTCAAGGCCGCCTGTGACCAGCTCAAAGCATTGGATATTCCGTTTGAAGCGCACATTCTCAGTGCGCATCGTACCCCCGTCGAAGCCGCTGATTTTGCCCGCAATGCCCGCAAAAACGGTTTCGGCGTTTTGATTTGTGCGGCAGGCATGGCCGCGCATCTGGCCGGCGCGTTCGCCGGCAACTCCACGCTGCCCGTCATCGGAATTCCGATGAAAGGCGGCGCGATGGACGGTCTCGACGCGCTGCTTGCCACAGTGCAGATGCCCAGCGGCATCCCCGTCGCCACAGTCGCGCTCAACGGCGCGAAAAACGCCGCCGTCCTCGCCGCGCAGATTCTGGCCGTCTCCGACGACGCGCTGGCCGCCAAACTCGACGCTGCCCGCGAAGAGATGGCCGCGCAGATCGCGCAGAAGGAAGCCCGGCTGCAGGAAGAGCTCGGCGTTTGACCTGATTTGTTGTTCACAAACCGTTATACACTACTGATCTGGGAGGAAATTGATCATGGAAACCAAACTTGTTTACACCGGTAAAACCAAGGACGTTTTTGCACTCGAAAACGGCAACTATCTGCTCAAGTTCAAGGACGACTGCACCGGCAAAGACGGTGTGTTTGATCCGGGCGAAAATTCCGTCGGTCTGACCATTGAGGGCGTCGGCGACGTCAATCTGCGCATGTCCATCTACTACTTTGAGAAGATCAATGCCGCCGGTATCCGCACGCACTTCGTCAGCGCCGATCTGGCCGACACCACCATGGAAGTTCTCCCAGCAGAGCGTTGCGGTATGTACTTCGTAAACGTACGTTGGCTCGGCGGTATGCTCACCAACTACA
>CAZUKJ010000142.1:0-4612 GCA_964620855.1 uncultured Oscillospiraceae bacterium | reverse complement strand
ACGGATTGCCACGTCGCTTCGCTCCTCGCAATGACACGGTCGGGGGTGCGGTGCAGCGGTTAGTGGCGCAGAAGAGAAACGGGAGCAGGCGGGCGATCGCAGATCGCCCCTACTGGCGCGGTTGGCGGCGCTGTGCTTCAATCGGCGTTTCTCTCCCTCAGTCAGCCGTACCGGCTGACAGCTCCCTCATCACTAGCGCCCGCAGGCGCTGTGCAAATTAAGCAACCGAGCGAAGCGAGGCTCTTAGCGCCTCGCAGAGGGAGCCAGATTAGCGCGGTGGCAGATGAGGGGGATTGGGTGCGGCCGGATCGGTGCAGTCCAGCAGTTCTTCGGTGGAAAGGAGGCAGACAGCGGCGTCTTCGAGCGTAGAGCAGAGGCAGACGCAGCAGCCGTCGGACAGAGGGATTTCACGAAGCCGGATTCCGCCGACCCACAGCGCGCCTCCTTCGCAGCGGACTTCCTCGCGCCCGATGCCTTCGCCGGTGTATTTGCCATACGCCTCGCGCGCGCAAAACAGGCGGATCGCGGCGGCGTCATCGGTACAGAGTTCTTGCTCGGCCGGAGTGAAAAAGCGTGCTTTCAGCGTGTCGGAAACGGGCTGGATGCGCTGGATGTCCACGCCGACGGGAGTAAACCCGGCGGCACAAATGGCCCAGTCGCCGGAGTGGGAGAGCGAAAAGTGGAAGTCGGGGTGCGCCGGAAGGTACGGCTTGCCGCCCGGACGGCGGGCGACGGCCTCCGGCGCGCAGCCGAGCAGCGTGACGGCGGCATACCGCAAAAGCAGCCCGGCAGCGGCGCTGCGGCGCTTGCTTTGTTCGCTGCGGAGCGCGTCGATGTGTGCGACGCGGTCCTGCGTCAGCAGAGGGAGCGCCGCAGCAGGATCAATGTGGGAACAGTTTACGGCATAGAGCATGGTTTGCTTGGTCTGCATTGCGCGCCTCCTTGCATTTGGGATAGCTCTACTGTATCAAGTTGCGGTGGGATTTACAAGCAAAACCGGAATTTTTCCCTTCGATGCAACCGGAGTATCGGTTCCGGTGTTATGATAGGTGAACGGCCGATCAAAAAGAAGGTGGTGGGAGGATGGACGAAAAACAGGCGCTGCGGGCAGTCAGAAACGGCAATGCGGAAGCACTCGGCTGGCTGATCGACCGCTACACGCCGTATGTGAACGCCATTTTCCGCCGCATCCTGCCGGGGGCGCCGGAAGCGGACGCAGAGGAACTGGCGGCAGATGTGTTTCTTGCGCTCTGGCATCATGCCGACAAGGTCAAGCCGGAGTGCATCCGGCCGTGGCTGGGCGCTGTGGCACGAAACAAGGCCAAAAATCAGCTGCGGCAGCAATCCGCGCAGTCTCCGCTCGAGGAGGATCAGCTCCTGCTGGAGTTTGACCCGCTGCAGTCGGACGCCGAACGCCGGGAGCTGCAGCGCGCAGTGAAGACGGCGGTATTGCAGCTTGGCGCGCCGGACAGGGAGATCTTTCTGCGGCATTATTACTATTTTGAAACCGTCGGCGCGATTGCAGAAACGATGCAAATGAACGAGTCCACTGTAAAATCGCGCCTGCGCCGCGGCAGGGAAAAGCTGAAAACCATACTGATACAAGGAGGATTTGCAGATGAAGATTAGTGATCTGCTCGATGATCTGATGGACGATTCCGTGGAGATCGCAGAGGATGTGGCATCTGCACGATCCGCAGAACACATCAAGGAGGCAGTAATGCAAACAATCGGCACAGAGAAACGAAGAAAAAGCAGCGCGCGTGTGGTCGTGATCGCTGCGGCAATCGCGGCGGTTCTGATATCGACGGCGGCAGCCGTCACATGGCATCTGCAGCTTCGGCCGACCGAAGACGGCGAGGTGCTGACCTATGACCATCCCGCAGGCGGCGTGCTTGAATATTCGGAGGTTGGCGCAGTGCTCAACGTGGCAGATGAGGAAGATGGTGCGGCAGTCTGCTATGAGATCCTGTTTTGTCCGGGATATCTGCCGGGCGACCCGGACGCTTATGAGCGGATGATGTTCCACGGCTCGGTCAGGCGGGCCGGAGAACCGTTCGTTCCCTATCTGAATGCAGAGGAACGGCTGGCCGCATCCGGCATGACGGAGGCAGAGGCGATGAACTGGTACGACGCAGTCTGGTACGCCTCGGGCGACAGCTTTCTCCGGATTGACATCTATTCCGGCGCGCTGACCAACGGCACGGATTTCCTGCTCAGCGGCACCGTCACACTGCTCGAATCGGCGACAATCCATTCGATGGAGGCGACCTTCCTGACGGTTGATTATGCGGGGACGTATTTGGAGAGCCTAGGCGTTCGGAATCATATCCTGCTCTACCATGAGCAGTACCGCTGCATGATCGATATCGTCGGCACATATTCGCTGGAGGAACTGCAGACGGTGGCCGAGGCGCTGACGCTGTACCAGACGGCCGCCGAAGCCGTCGACTACTTCGACGCGGCGTTTACCTGCATCGACGGCGCCGTGGGCTGATTCCGGCAAAGCGTCAAAGCTGCAGCGAAATGGCCATATCAAGCACGCACTGTGAACAAACTGTGAAATTTCAAAAAACCGGTTGACAAATTCATCCATCGTGGAGTATCGTATAGATAACCCATGAGGGAGTAGTTCCCGCATCGAATGGTGCGTTTCAGGTCAACATTCGTGATCGGCGTGGCCGATCTGGTCTGAATGAAGAGAACCAGACTCACGGATAGACGTTTTTGCGTCTGTCTGTGAGTCTTTTTTCATTTTGCGGGAATGATAACCGGAAAGAAAGGAAGTAGGCTATGAAGTTTTACAGTGTCAGTGCCGAAGACGCGCTCCGCGAGACCTCTGCAACCCGCGAAGGTCTGAGCACAGCTGAGGCGGCCGAACGCCGCAGCAAGTATGGCCCCAACAAGCTTGCTGAGGCAAAGAAGGATTCCGTCATCAAGCAGTTTTTCAAGCAGATGGCCGATCCGATGATCCTGATCCTGATTGCGGCGGCAATCATCTCGATCGTCACCTCGGTGTATTCCGGCGAGGGCTATGCCGATGCGATCATCATTCTGTTTGTCGTGGTAGTCAACGCGGTGCTCGGCGTCTATCAGGAGAGCAAGGCGGAAAAGGCCATCGAGGCGCTGCAGGAAATGGCGGCGGCGACAAGCCGTGTGCTGCGCGACGGAAAAGTGGCCCAGATCCGCAGTGAAGAGCTTGTCCCGGGCGACATCGTGCTGCTCGAAGCGGGCGATGCAGTCCCGGCGGACGGCCGTCTGCTCGAAAGCGCCAGCCTGAAGATCGAGGAAGCGGCGCTGACCGGCGAGAGCGTGCCGGTCTCGAAGTTCATTGACGCGATCGGTCTCGACTCGTCGGCGGACGTCCCGCTCGGCGACCGGAAAAACATGGCCTATATGGGCAGCACCGTCGTCTACGGCCGCGGCCGTATGCTCGTCACCAACATCGGCATGGACACCGAGATGGGCCGCATCGCCGATGCGCTCGCGCAGACGCAGGAGGGCAAGACCCCGCTGCAGCGCAAGCTCGCGCAGCTCAGCAGGGTTCTGACCTATCTTGTGCTCGGCATCTGCGCGCTGATCTTTGCCGTGGGCGTGCTGCGCGAGGGCAGCATCACCGGCGACACGCTGCTCAATACGTTTATGGTCGCGGTCAGCCTTGCGGTTGCCGCGATCCCGGAAGGTCTGGCGGCTGTTGTCACAATCGTGCTGTCAATCGGCGTGACCAATATGAGCCGCCGCAATGCGATCATCCGCCGCCTGACTGCGGTGGAGACGCTCGGCTGCACGCAGGTTATCTGCTCGGATAAAACCGGCACGCTGACGCAAAATCGCATGACGGTCGTGGAAAACCGCACCGAAGATATTGCGCTGCTTTCGCGCGCAATGGCGCTGTGCTGCGACTCGCAGTGGAACGAGGAAGAGCGCAAGTCCGAAGGCGAGCCGACGGAAAACGCACTCGTCGACTGGGCCGCGGAGACCGGCACGACGAAGACAGAGCTTGAGCACATGCAGCCGCGTGTCAGCGAGATCCCGTTTGACTCCGGCCGCAAGATGATGAGCACGTTCCACCGCGCAGAGAGCGGCATCGTCCAGTACACCAAGGGCGCGCCGGACGAGGTTCTGCAGCGCTGCACGCACTGGTGGAACGGCGCGGAGGCCGTGCCGATGAGCGACGAGCAGCGCGAAAAGATCCTGCAAAGCAACAGCGCCATGGCGCAGCAGGCGCTGCGCGTGCTGATGGGCGCGTTCCGGATGCTCGCGGAGGTCCCGGCAGAGCCGACCAGCGAGCAGTATGAGACAGACCTGTGCTATATTGGTCTTGTCGGCATGATCGACCCGGTTCGCCCGGAGGTCAGGGCCGCCATCGACGAGTGCCGCACCGCGGGCATCCGCCCGATCATGATCACCGGCGACCATGTCGACACCGCCTCTGCCATCGCCCGCCAGCTGGGAATTCTGGAGGAGGGCACGGAAGCCATCACCGGCGCGCAGCTCGAGCAGATGAGCGATGAGGAGTTCGGCAGACGCTACCAGTCGATCAGCGTCTATGCGCGCGTTCAGCCGGAGCACAAGACCCGCATCGTCAACACATGGCGCGAAAACGGTTATA
>CAZUKJ010000141.1:0-4624 GCA_964620855.1 uncultured Oscillospiraceae bacterium | reverse complement strand
CAAAATGCCGCAAATGGCCAAGGGAAGGGGCTATGGTTTCTTATGAGGACGCAGCGAACGGCAGTCCCTGTTTTATGCGCGCGGGATCAGAAGCAGCATCCCCGCCTCCGGTTCCTCCGTCAGAGCGTTTGCGGCGCAGACTGCCGACACGCTGCTTCTGCAACGCTTTGCAATCGACCAGAGCGTCTCTCCGGCTGCAACAGGCCGAATGATCACAGACGGACGCGGCTGCGGATGCTCTGATTTCGTCCAATCTGCAGCGGAGACATAATTGCAACGCTGCTCTGCATAGCTCTCCAGCACAAAGTCAACCGAAAACCGCGCATCGGCGCCGTTGGCAGACGGTGAAGAAAATACACTTGAAGAGATTTCCGCCGACGGAACCAACGTGCAGCCGTCTGCGAGCATTGTCTCGCAGGATGCTTCCATCCGCTCGGTTTTTACCTGCAGACGCTTCTCTGCATCATAGTAGAGCATCGTAACCACAGCAGGTGCGCTCACCCGCACAGTGTCATTTTCGCGCGAGATTGCGGGCCAGTCCAACCATGCCGATGTATCAATGATCTGCACAAATTCTCCTGTTGCCGTACCGGTGACTGCTTGGCGCAGGTGCTGTACATCCAGCATCGCCCGCCCGGAAAGCGGAGCAGTCTGCGCGGAAATTTCTCCCGAGAGCGCATAAAGATCATCCACAAGTTCCAGCTCCGTCCGCGACTGCGTGACGCACTGCGCCAGGATATTCAGCGTCAGCAGGAAACGGCGGCCGGACTCCTGGCTGTCCGGTTCGAGCTCCGCCCCGGTCAGCTGCAGTACCACGCGCAGATCATCCTCGTCTCCCTCACGCTCGAGTTCTGCATACTGCGAGAACGGGACTGTAAACTCATACCGGCCAATGGACTGATCTTCCGTCAGATAGAGCAGGCGGACATTTGCGTTGCCTTTGAACACCGCACGCGAACCGATCAGCTTCTGTTCCGTTAACACCGCGCCGCAGTCCCATTTCAAAAGCTCCAAGGCACTCGGCTGCCCGGACGGAAGCTCCAATTCTTCCCCAATGGCAAATGCCTTCTCCGCCGTCTGCGAGACCACGCTCATCGGCATACAGATCTTGTGAACCTGCACCTGATCCGGACAGTTTCTTATCGTCTGACCGGTCAGCTCCGCCTGCTCATAGGCTTCCATCTTCGAAGAAATATCCGCGCGGATCAAAATTTTTCTGGAGTTAAGCAGTCTCGCGTCAAGCGAACGAAGACGCCCCTCATAGACGATCCGGCTCGCGCCGCTCAGCTCCGGCGCATCGATCCGCTGCGTAAACGGCAAATACATCCGGATCGCCCGCGGCGCCGATTCATCCTCCGGTACCACCAACGCGCAGACATGCACCCCGCCGGAAATCGTCACCGACCGATCGCGGCACTCCTTGCTTCGCAGCACCAACGTCCCATAACATCCGGCAGTCCGGATCACATCCGGGCAAGAGTCCGGCACGATCGCTTCACCGGACTCTTCCTGACTGACGATGCGATGGACGACCGGTCGAAGACAGGGTATGCTTCTACTTTCAAATTCAAGCTCCATATTCCTCACTCCTTGTAAGTTCTGAAACATACTTACGCAAAGCGGGACAAGAATATACCTATCTCCTGGACACGGCTGCACCCAGCCCGGCAAGCAGCAGCGAGACGATCACCCGCAGGAAGCACGATGTGAGAACGATCGACAGCATCAGACCCAGTCCCACGGCGATCAGCGCAAGTCCCAACGCCTGATTTCTACAGCACACAAAAACCGCCTCCCCGTACCTAACATACGCGGGAGGCGGTTAACATGTTCCTATTTCTTTTCCAGTTCCCAGAGTTTGATCTGCTTCATCTTATCGTACAGCCGTAGGTAGCTGTCATAGCGGGTCGGCTCGATTTCGCCGTCGGTGAGCGCCTGACGAACGGCACATCCGGGCTCTGCTACATGGGCGCAGTCCTGATAGCGGCACTTCCCAAGAAACGGCCCAAAATCAGAAAACGCATACTGCAGGTTTTCCTTGAGAACCAGTTCCATCCGGTCTGTTTCAAACGAGGAAAATCCCGGCGTATCCGCGATGAGCGTACCGTCCGGCAGTGCATAAAGCTCAACATGGCGCGTTGTATGCCGGCCGCGGCCGAGCTTATCCGACACTTCGCCGGTCTTGATCGAAAAATCAGGGTTAATGCAGTTGAGGATACTGCTTTTTCCCACACCGGAATTGCCAGTGAACGCGCAGAGTTTTCCGGACACGGCCCGGCGCAGCTCCTCCACACCTTCGCCCGTTTGGGCGCTCGTGCGGATGACATGGAATCCGGCGTGAGTGTAGATCTCATACAGGCGGTCAGCCGGGTCCAGATCACATTTGTTCAGGCAAAGCAGGATCTCCACATTCTGATCACCGGCGATTGCAGCGACACGATCAATCAAAAACGGTTCTGTGACCGGATTGACATTTGCCGCTAGCATGACCAGCATATCCACATTGCTGACAGCGGGGCGGATAAAGCTGTTTTTACGCGGCGCAATGCTGACCACCGTACCGCTGCCGTGCTCCACGCTGATCTCCACCAGATCACCGACGAGCGGTTTTTCCCCGTCCAGACGAAACTTACCGCGGGCGCGGCATTCCACCACACCGTCCTCCGTCTGAACATAGTAAAATCCGCTGAGAGCCTTGATAATTCTTCCACTGATACTCATGAGAACGTCACCGTCCGTGTTTCAATCAGCACACCGTTGATATAGACATCAAGCTGGCGTACACCGGAGCCCTCAATCAGGAACTGCCGTTCGATCGGCTCTTCCGTCAGCTCAACGGTATACTCGCTGCCGGTCGCCGCATCATCCAGCTTCAAGGTGACCGTCACCGTGCCTTCGCCGCCCGGGATGGTCACGCTGATCGTCTTTTTCACCACTTCCGGCTCGATCGGCGTCTGCTCCGACGGTGTTTCTCCGTTCGGCTGCTCCGGCACGGGATCTTCCACCGGATCTTCATTCGTCGGGGTATCTCCCGGGTTTTCATCCTCAATCGGATGGTTTTCCGTGGGCTGATCCGTTGTCGGCCCGGACTGCGAGGTTTCCGGCGGTACGATCTGATTTTCGTCCTCCGGCGTCTGCTGCGTCGTCGACTCGGACGCAATCACACCCAAGACCAGCTCGATGGTATCGCCGTTATAGAGAACTGTGCCATTGTTCGGAGAATACTCAATCACACGGCCGATCAATGCCGCATCGGTAGTCTGGCCTTCGCTCACGCGCACCGTCAGGTTAATGCCAAGCGCATTGAGCGCAGTCTCCGCTTCCGACTGGGTGCGGCCGAACAGATCCGGCATTTGTCCGGTCATCGGGCCGCTGGAGACAATGATGGTAATCGTCGAGCCGCTCTTTCCATCTTTGCCGGACTTCGGGCTCTGGTTGATAATATAACCGGCCGGGTATTGATCGCTCGTCTGCGAGCCGCCGTACTCAATGACAAAATCCGGATAATCGGATGCATCGAGCTCCGAATACACCTTGCCAACCAGCGCAGGGATCGGCACGTCCGCTTCGTCCGTGACGATGTCGCGCAGGAAATACGAATAAAGGAAATAGAAAATGCCGAAAACCGCAAGAACGATGCATATCACAGCCAGCACCGTTGCGCCGGTATGTTTTTTCTCCTCCTGCACAGCCGAACTCTCGCGCTTTTGCGGACGCGGTTTTGCACTGTGCGTCTGCTGCGGCACTTCCACATGCGATTTCGCACCGGAAAACACAACCGCCGCATCCGGCTTTTTCCGAAACTCTTCCATATCGGAAATCATTTCCGTCGCAGAGGCATACCGCTGTTCCAGATCCGACGCCATCGCGTGCAGAATGATCTGTTCCAGACCGGCCGGGATCTCTGAATTGAGCAGCGACGGCGGGACGGGTGTGGAATTGATGTGCTGAATCGCCACGGAAACCGGCGTCTCTCCATCGTACGGCGGACGACCGGTAAGCATTTCGTACATCACAACACCAAGTGAGTACAGATCCGAACGGCTGTCCACACGGCCGCCCTTGGCCTGCTCCGGAGAGATATAGTGCACAGAGCCGAGCGCCTCGCGTGTCAGAGTATTCTGGGACGAGTTCATATGCGCAATGCCAAAATCAGCAACTTTGACGCTGCCGTCCTTGAGCACCATGATATTGTGCGGCTTGATATCCCGATGGACAATTCCGCGGCCATGCGCGTGCTCCAGAGCGCGCGCAATCTGCGCAGCAAAATGCAGCGTCTCACGCCAGGTGAGCTGCCCCTTTGCTTCCATATACTGTTTCAGCGACAAGCCGTCGATCAGCTCCATGACGATATAATTCAAATCATCCGATTTGGAAACATCATAAACGCTGACAATATTGGGATGCGAAAGCATGGCAACCGCCTGAGATTCCGCCTGGAAGCGACGACGAAAATCATCGTCCCGGGCGTGTTCATCCTTCAATATCTTGATGGCGACGAGACGGTTGAGCCGATGACACCGCGCCCGATAAACGACCGCCATGCCGCCGTTTCCAATCTCTTCTAATATCTCATATCGGTTGTCAAGCAGACGTCCTATGTATTTGTCCATACTTGCTCCGT
>CAZUKJ010000140.1:0-4633 GCA_964620855.1 uncultured Oscillospiraceae bacterium | reverse complement strand
GCTCGGCCACCTCTCCCAAAGGGAGAGGCAAGGGATGCTCGCACGGTACACCAAGGGGTGTATCGAAGTGCGCCCTTACCGTTTGACAAATTCAAGTTTGTTTCACTGATTATATGTTATCATAAATTTGGTCGAATATGCAAGAACGGACACAACAGACAAAACTGTTGTGTCCGTTAACTGTCTTATGGACACCGCCCTTTCGCTCCTGCTTTTCTTTTGCGGCCAAACGCCCGGTACGATGCCGCACCGAACAGCTTGCCGCGCCGCTCCTTGCAATGACAGCCCCGGAGAGTTTGTGCAAAGAAAAACGGGAGTGCTGCATGTTGCAGCACTCCCGGGTCATATTGGGCTAACTTACAGGGCCATGGCGGCGTTGTAGGCTTCCGCGGTGGCCTCTTCGACGGTGCGGGCACGCACACAGTCACCGACCTGCGCCCACTCGGGCACATCGCAGTCGGTCACAAAGCTGTCCGCGAGCGCGGTGCGGGCCTTCATACCGGCCGCGAGGATGACCGTATCGCACTCGATGGTCTGCTCGCTGCCTTCGGCGTCGGTATAGGTGACGCTGTTTTTGGTCAGGCTCTTGCACTTGGCGCCGCAGATGGCGGTGAAGTTCGGATTCGCAGCAAGCAGGATGCGGATCTCGTCGCCGCAGGTCTTGGAGGCGTCGGGGCAGAGGGAGGACTGCATCTCGATGATGGAGACGTCAAAGCCCTTGTCGGCCAGATGCAGTGCGGTTTCGCAGCCGACCTGACCGCCGCCGATGACGACGATCTTCTTGCCAAGCTGATCCTCGTTGCGGTAGGCGTCCGTGGCGACGATGCCGTTTTCGGTGTTGAAGCCCGGCAGCGGCAGCATCAGCGGCTCTGCGCCGACGGCGATGATGACGGCGTCATACTTGCCGTTGAGCATCTCCGGGGTGGCCTCGGTGTTCAGCATGACGGCAATATCGCGCTTGCCGACCTGATAGACGAGGTAGTCCTTGTAGCTGCACAGGGCATACTTGAACTCGACGTACTTGGAAAACTCCAGCGCGCCGCCGAGCTTGTCGGCCTTCTCGTAGAGCGTCACGGTGTGGCCGCGGTCATAAGCGGTGATGGCGGCCTTCATGCCGGCCGGGCCGCCGCCGATGACGGCGACATTCTTCTTTTTCGCCGGAACGGCCGGGAACATCTGGTCGGCGCAGGTCTCGTAGCCGATGGTCGGGTTGACCGCGCAGCGGAACAGGTGGGCGTAGCAGTCGGAGTCGTGGCAGCGCATGCACTTGATGCAGGGGACAACATCGTCAGCCTTGCCGTCGATGGCCTTGTGCAGGGTCTCCGGGTCGGCGATCAGCTGACGGCAGACGGCGACAAAGTCGCACTTGCCCTCGGCAACGGCGTCTTCCGCGGCCTGCAGGCTCTCAAAGCCGCCGACAGCGGTGACCGGCTTGTGGATCTTGCCGGACTTTTTGAAGGCCTCGGCAAGCCACAGGTTCGGGTGGTAGCCCATGTGCTGGCACGGATGCGTCCAGGTCATGTACTCCTCGGTGACCATGCCGCAGGAGGCCTGAATGATGTCGCAGTGCTCCTGCAGGATCGAGGCGATGGCAATGCCTTCTTCCACGTCGATACCGCCCTCGATGAACTCGGAGGCAGACATACGAACCTCGAAGACCATGCGGCCCTTGGTGGCGGCGCGGCAGGCGTCGAGGATCTCGGCCAGATAGCGGCAGCGGTTTTCGGTGCTGCCGCCGTACTCGTCGGTACGGTGGTTGGTCAGCGGGGAGAGGAACTGCGCGACCGGGATGGAGTGGCCAAAGTGGAACAGCAGCTGGTCAAAGCCGCACTCGAGCAGATTCGCGCACATCTGTGCGGTATCGTTCTTGTAGCGCTCCATTTCTTCTTTGGTAATTTCCTGTGCGATCGGAGGAGACTGCATGACGCGGTTGCCTTCCGAGCAGCCCAGCGGGGGACCCGGACGCCAGGACGACGGCATCAGACCCATGACTTCCATACCGGCACGGGCGCCGTGCGCCTTGATGCGGGCAGCCATCAGGCTCAGGCTGTTCTTGTGGTTGAATGCGGTCGTGTCCCAGGTGCAGTGCTCGCCGTCATCAAAGACGTCGACGGCCTTGGTGCCGCCGCAATAGACGACGGCAGCGCCGGTCTTGGCGCGGCTCTCGAAGTAGGCCATCGCGTCCTCGTTGGGGTAGAGTTCACCGTTGCTCGACGCGTGCGGCGTGATCGGAGCCACGAAAATGCGGTTTTTGATCAGCTGGCCGTTGACGCGCATGGGGGAAAGCGCGTGGGAGAACTGTTTGTTCATAGTTTTATTCACCTGCTATTCATAAATTGCAACTTATCAATTTTACCATAGTTCGGCACTGAATTCAAGGTGCGATTCTGTATGGAGCATCAACGGTACCATCGGCGGATATCGAGGTACAAAATCGTCACTTTCGGCCGATTTGTTGCTTCTGTCCGTTGACGCAGGATGGGAAATGGACTATAGTGAACACAATCATTTTGTTCACACGATGGATTTGAGGGACTATGAGAAAGAAAACAACTCTGACAGACGAGCTGTGCGAAGCGCTCGAGAGCAAGCCGGAGAAGCGGAAGAGAAAAGAGATCCGGTGGGATAAACTCGACAATACGGCGCATCTGTTTCCGGTGATCGCCGGGGAGCAGACAAGCAGCGTTTACCGGATCAGCGTGACGCTGACCGAACAGATCGACCCCGAACGGCTGCAGCAGGCGCTGGATCTTGTGCTGCCGAAGTTTGAGGGCTTTGATCTTCGGCTTCGCCGCGGCGTATTTTGGTACTACTTTGAGGAGAACGGAAAACCCGCGCCGAAGGTCCGCGAGGAAGCGGAGTTCCCGTGCCGCTACATCCACGCCACAAAGAACAACAGCTACCTGTTCCGCGTGACGTATTTCAAATACCGGATCAATCTGGAAGTGTTCCATGTGCTCACCGACGGCATGGGCGGGTTCAACTTCCTGAAGGAACTGACGTATCAGTATCTGCGCCTGATGAAGCCGGAGCTGATGGAGCAGGCGGGCGACAGTCTGAGCAGCGGCACCTCGCTCAACCGTGAGGACAGCTTCCTGAAAAATTACAAGAAAACCGCATCCACACACTACAAGACGAAAAAAGCCTATCTGGTGCGCGGCGAGCGGCTCGATACCGGTGAGTTCGGCGTGATGCACGGCTATTTGCGGATTCCGGAGCTCAAAGAGGTCTGCCGGAGCTATGGCGTCAGCATCAACGAATATCTCGTGTCGGCGTTCGTCTGGAGCGTCTATACGGAATATCTCCACGCCATGCCGTCGGCGCTGCCGATTCGGGTGGCAGTCCCGGTGAATCTGCGGCCGTATTTCAACTCCAACACGACGAAAAACTTCTTCGTGATCGTCTCTGCGGAGTTTCAGCCGGTCAAGGAGTCGTATTCGTTTGAAGAAGTGCTTGCTCTGGTGCGAAAGAGCCTGCGCGAGCAGCTTGAGCCGGAGCATCTTGAGCATATTTTCTCGTACAATGTCTCCAATCAGAAGAATCTGTTTCTGCGCCTGCTGCCGCTGCCGCTCAAGCGGCTGGGCATGCGGCAGATCTATACGCGCTCTGCGCTGGCCAACACCACGACGATTACGAACGTGGGCGCAATCGAAGTGGAGCCGCTTTACAAGCCGTATATCGAGCAGTTTCATGCGTTTCTGGCCCTTTCCAAAGGCCAGCATGTCAAAGGCACGATCTGCTCTTACAACAATGTGCTGGTGTTCAACTTCAGCTATGACTTGAAGGACACCTCGCTGCAGCGCGGATTTTTCCGCAGACTGGCGGAAGACGGGCTGCATGTAGAGATTGAAAGCAACGGGGTGAATTATGGGTAAGTGCCGGAATTGTCATGTTGAGATCCTCGACGAAACGGAGTCTTGTCCGCTGTGCCGATCCATTCTCGAGCAGACCGATGCGCTGGAGGATATGTACCCGGATGTGAGGGTGCGGATGCGTCGGCTGCATCTGGCCGCACGGATCTATCTGTTCTGCGCGATTCTTGCAGAGTTTGTGATGGTCACCGTCAATCTGCTGACCAACACGCAGATCTGGTGGAGCCTGATCGCCGGCGTGGGGCTGCTGTATGTCTATCTGGTGATGCGCTATGCGCTGCTCGGTACGGCGGGCCACAAAGGCAAGGTGACGGTGCTGGTGCTGCTGCTGATCCTGATCGCCGTTACCATCGACTTTGCGCTCGGCTACCGCGGCTGGTCGGTCGACTTCGTGCTGCCGGTGGGGATTGTTGCGGTCGACTTGTTCATTTTGATCTGCATGATCGTCAACCACAGAAACTGGCAGAGCTATCTGATGTGGCAGCTGCTGATGGTGCTGTGCAGTCTGCTCCCGGTCGGACTGTATATCAGGCAGCTGGAGCGCTACGCGGTGATTGCATTTCTCCCGCTGGCCGTCTCCGTTTTGAGCTTTCTGGGTGTGTTGATCATCGGAGATCGCCGCGCCCGCACGGAGCTGCGCCGCAGATTCCATTTTTAAGCAAAAAACGCAGCCAAAGGGCGGTACGCATAAGACAGTAAACAGGCACAGCAGTACCTGATGGCCTACTGGGACACCTACAACTCCGCCGAAGAGATGCTGA
>CAZUKJ010000139.1:0-4761 GCA_964620855.1 uncultured Oscillospiraceae bacterium | reverse complement strand
ACGGAATGTCGGAGTAAGCGGTGGCGATGAAGGCGCCCAGAGAGGCGACGACTTCAACCGGGTTCTCGTGATCGTTGGCGAGAACAGTGCAGGTGATGACGACATCGTTGCGGAGTTCGTCGTCAAAGAACGGGCGCATCGGGCGGTCGATCAGGCGGGAAGCCAGAATGGCGCGCTCGGACGGACGGCCCTCGCGGCGCAGGTAGGCGCCCGGGATGCGGCCGACGGCGTACAGACGCTCTTCAAAGTCGATGGTGAGCGGGAAGTACTCAATGCCGGACTTCGGAGCGCTCGAAGCGACAGCGGTGACGAGGACGACGGTGTCGCCGTAGCGGCAGATGCACTCGCCGTTGGTCAGCTCAGCGACCTTGCCGGTCTCAACGGTAAAGGTACGGCCGCCGATCTCGGTCTCAAAGATGCGGTGATTCGGGAACTGCTTGTGAGAAACCATTGTTGTATAACCTCCTTTAGTATTTGGGTGCACGGGAGGTTTTAACACTTGAAACATCCGCCGGTTTCCGGCGAGTCTTTCAAATGGTAAAACGATCCCGCGCAAAGACGGAACATTTTGAAAAAAGGGCGGCTTAACGCCGCCCTTCATTCTTACTTACGGATGCCGAGCTTGGCGATGATGTCGCGGTAACGGTTGATGTCCTTACCGGCGAGGTAATCGAGCAGCTTGCGGCGCTGGCCGACCATCATGAGAAGGCCGCGGCGGGAGTGGTTGTCGTGCTTGTGCACGCGCAGGTGATCGGTCAGATCGTTGATACGAGCGGTGAGGATTGCGATCTGGACTTCCGGAGAACCGGTGTCGCCCGGATGGGTCGCGTACTGCTCGATGATAGCCTGCTTCTGTTCTTTACGCATCATAGTGTTTTTCCACCTTTCATAATTTTTGCCCACAGGACTAAGAACCGGGCTGGCAGAGTGCACCGTTTCGGTGCTGTCTCCCGGATCTGAGAGGCGGGGCGAATTGCATTGCACGCGGGCAAACCGCGTCAGCCTTACAATGTTACCATAAAACTGCGTGCTTGTAAAGAAGTTTTTGCTTGAATTTTCCTTGAAATTCCGGATATTTTCGGGTGTCTGTACGGCGAGACGAGCTCACCAAACAGGATGCCCGAAAAACGGAAAATCATACGCAGAGGGCGCGCGCAGACAAAAAAGAAACTGCAAAAGCGGAGTTTGAATCAGAAAATATCGCTTCCGGGCCGCTATCTTGTGATAAGCAGCCCGGAAGCGATGATTTCTTATGAGGACGCAGTGAATACGCACTCTTGTTCGATCAGAACTTGACGACGCGGCCCTCGCCGTGCATCGAGCCGAAGGTGGCAGTGGCGTCTTTCATGTACAGAACGACATTGTTGCCGTCACCCGGCTGGTACTGCTTCTGCAGACCCGGATAGGCTTCGAGCAGAGACTGCTCGGCTTCGATACGGTCATCGGTGACGAACGTTGCGGCGATGCGCAGTGTAACACCCTTGTGGAACGCGCAGATCTCAGCCTGCGGATGCTCGGAGATCTGACGATAGAAATCCTTCTTGCGGCCGGTCTGAATGTAGAGCTTGTCTTCAAAAATGTGCGCGGTGCCGAACGGACGGACACGCGGCTGACCGTTGTCATCGGTGGCGATGTAGTAAAAGCCGGCGTCTTTCAGAAACTGGCAAACTTCCTGCATGGGAATCTCCTCCTTAATATCGGTTGATAATCAAATTATAGCATATTCTGTGCTGTTTTTCGAGCGCTTTTTTCAGCACTGTGGGCGGCAGGACAGAGTGTGCGGCAGAAATTGAGACAGACTCGCCGCTGCGCACCTTTTTTCTTCACAGCAGCTGTGGTATACTATAGGCAAAGAACAAAACTTCCTGGAGGAGGCTTCGCCATGACACCGGACGAACTGAAAGAACTTTACCACTCCAAATTTATCCCGCTTGATGAGGCGCTCGGCTGCCTGCGCCCGGGCGATGTGATAGCCACCGGAAGCTACGGCAACGAACCGGTCACGATGCTGCGGAATCTGCACCGGGCCGAAGCGAGGTCTGATCTGACCGTCTGGATGGGAATCCCTGCGGAAACGTACCCATTTGTCTCGGACGACACGCTCGAAGGAATCCGGATTTTAAGCATTTTCTACGGGCCTCCGCTGCGTCAGCACCATGCGTCCGGGCGCATTTCGTTCGTGCCGAACCATCTGCACTCGGTTTCGTCGGTCATTCAGAACTGCTGCAAACCGAATGTATTTATTGCCGCTGTCACGCCGATGGACGAGTACGGCTGTGTATGCATGTCGATGAGCCAGCAGATGGAACTGGAAATGCTCGACCTGTGCGACACGGTGATCCTGGAGGTCAACGACAAGCTGCCGAGAACGCTTGGCACAATTCGTGTCCCGGTGGAAAAAGTCGATTACTTCATCCATTCCAACGCGGATATCTCCCATGCGCCGCAGGGAACGCCGGATGAGGTGACGCAGCGCATTGCCGACAATGTCGCCTCACTCATCGACAACGGCGACACCATTCAGCTTGGTATCGGCACGCTGCCGGACGCAGTGGCAGAGCGGCTGACCGGCCATCGCGACCTCGGCATTTACACCGAGATGATCGGCTCTTCGATGGGCAAGCTCATGTGGTGCGGTGCGGTCAACAATTCCCGCAAGCGCTTCTATCAGGGCCGGACGATCGGTGCGTTTGCCTGGGGCAGTCAGGAGCTTTACAACTTCCTCGACGGAAACCCGATGGTTGAACTGCTGCCTGCCGGATATGTCAACAACCCCTATAACATCATGCGAAACGAGAACATGGTTTCGGTCAATACGGCGCTGCAGATCGACCTGACCGGACAGGTATGCTCGGAGTATATCGGCGGTGCACAGTATTCCGGCACCGGCGGCGCGACCGACTTTGCCTACGGCGCCTACCACGCAAAGGGCGGCAAGGGCATCATTGCCATGCGCTCAACAGCCAAGGGCGGCACGATTTCACGAATTGTCCCGTATCTTGAGCGCGGTGCGGTTGTGTCGATCCAGCGCAATATTGTGGACTATATTGTCACTGAGTACGGCATCGCGCACATTCGCGACGGTTCGATCCGCCAGAGAGTGGAGGGCCTGATTGCCATTGCGCACCCCGATTTCAGGGAGGAACTCTACCGTGAGGCGCAGAAAAACCAGATCTGGTGATTTGCCTTGCAGATGCACAGGACGAAAAGACACAACGCGGCGGGATGATATACCTTCATCCCGCCGTTTTCGTGAAAAAAGTACGGTGCAGGCCCGTTTCGGGTCTGCACCGTGTGCATTTGCAGGAGGAATTATGCCTCCGGGGTATCGTTGTCGGCCGGAATGTCCGGACCGAGCAGCTGCCATGCGTTCGTGAGCAGCCAAACAGCGAGACCGGCGAAGCGAAGCATGTTGGCGAGACCGCCGTCTGCGATAGAGATCGTGCAGAATACCGTGCCGGTCAGGCACCAGAATGCCGTGCGTGCCCGGCGGCCGCGGTCGAAGCAGAATCCGGCCAGATGGTACAGCGCGGTCATCGCGGAAAGCATGGCGAACAGCTCAAAGCAGTAGTCCAAAATGACAGGATCGGAACTCCAGCTGTTTTTAAAATCGAGCACGAGCCACACAGCCACAAAGAAAAACGGGACCAGGTACAGCGCGGTCATCGGTCTGGCGCCCTTGTACTTGCCTGCGGCGGCCATGAAAATGCACATCGCGGCCAGTACGCCGAAAAAGCCGGGCAGCAGCTGCATCAGCGTCGGCGTGCCATAGCTGGTGCGCATTGCACTCCACACTTCGCCGGCAGAGCCGATGAGCAGCAGCGCGGCGGCGACGGCCGACAGGCCGAAGCAGATCCGGCAGGGCGGGAAGTTGGCGGCAAATGCCTCGCGTCGGGTAAGACGGCGGACGCACAGCGCCAGAGAGATCGTACCGAGCACACAGGCGGCACACAGCACGATCGTCAGCCAGTGTCCGGAGATCGGGAGCCTGGAGCTGTCGAAGGCATAGGTGAGCTGCAGCCGCCGCAGGGTAAGGCCCAGCAGGCCGAGCACGATGGCTGCCAGAGTCATGGGCAGCTGCCGTTCGTTTTGTTTCAAGGTCATCATCCTTTAAGATGGAAATTGTGCTCCCATTATACCATATCCACGGCAGAAATGAAGCGTGAAGTTTCGAAAAGAGGAAAAACGGCCGCCGCATACCGACATTTTGCACAGTTTTTAGCGCGGCTTTGGGCAAAACGCACTTGTCAGACCACCGGAAGCCATGCTATAATAATTTGGCTAAAAAGGAATCCGCACCTTTACAGGTAGCGATTTTGTAAAGGAGTAGCAAAAATGGGCAAAGTAACTCTGACTGTCAACGGAACCCAGATCACGGCAGAGGCCGGTACTTCCGTCCTCGATGCTGCGCTTGCCGCCGGCATCTACATTCCGCATCTGTGTTCCCACCCCGACCTTCCCGCGGCCGGCGGCTGCAAGCTGTGCGTCGTTGAAATCGACGGCATGGACAAGCCGGTCTGCTCCTGCACGCAGGAAGTGGAAGAAGGCATGAACGTCCGCACCAAGTCCGCCCAGCTCGACCAGCTTCGCAAGGTCGCGCTTGAGCTGATCATGGCCGGCCACCCGCACGACTGCACCGGCTGTAAGGCGTTTGGCGTCTGCGAGCTGCAGGCCATGTGGCAGTACCTCGGCGTTCTGCACACCCGTCTGGCCGATACCTTCGCGGAGAAGAAGACGCTGCGCGTCGGCACCGGCAACACC
>CAZUKJ010000138.1:0-4765 GCA_964620855.1 uncultured Oscillospiraceae bacterium | reverse complement strand
GATCTGGCCCGGGTATTCGAGTTCGGACTCGATCTTGCGGGCAAGGTCGCGGGCGAGAAGGATCATGTTGTCCTCGGTGACTTCCTCGGGCTTGACCATGACGCGGACCTCGCGGCCGGCCTGAATCGCATAGGACTTCTCGACGCCGGGGTACGAACCGGTGATATCTTCGAGCTTTTCCAGACGCTTGATATAGTTCTCGACGTTTTCACGGCGCGCACCGGGACGGGCGGCAGAGATCGCGTCGGCGGCCTGGACGAGGCAGGCGATGACGGTCTTGGCTTCGACGTCGCCGTGGTGCGCCTCGATCGCGTGGACAACAGCGGCATTTTCCTTGTACTTGCGGGCGAGCTCCACGCCGAGCTGGACATGGCTGCCTTCCATCTCATGGTCGACAGACTTACCGAGGTCGTGCAGCAGACCGGCGCGCTTTGCGGTGGCAACGTCAACGCCGAGCTCTGCGGCCATCAGGCCGGCAAGGTGCGCCACTTCGATGGAATGGTTGAGGACGTTCTGGCCGTAGCTGGTACGGTACTTCTGGCGGCCGAGCAGCTTGACGAGCTCCGGATGCAGACCGTTGACGCCGGTCTCGAAGGTAGCGCGTTCGCCCTCTGTCTTGATGGTGATGTCGACTTCGCGCTTGGCTTTCTCGACGCAGTCTTCAATGCGGGTCGGATGGATGCGGCCGTCGACGATCAGCTTCTCAAGCGCCAGACGAGCGATCTCGCGGCGGATGGGGTCGAAGCTGGAAACGGTGATGGCCTCCGGCGTGTCATCGATGATGAGGTCGACGCCGGTGATGGTTTCGAGGGTGCGGATGTTGCGGCCCTCGCGGCCGATGATGCGGCCTTTCATTTCATCGTTCGGCAGGGGAACGACACTGACGGTCGCCTCTGCGGCGTGGTCGGCAGCACAGCGCTGAATGGCGGTGGAAATGATCTCGCGTGCGTATTGCTCGGACTGCTCTTTCATCTCGGATTCGATGTCCTTGATCTTCATGGCAGTCTCGTGGCGGATCTCAGATTCAACGGAAGCGAGCAGCTGTTCCTTGGCATCTTCCTGCGTCAGGCCGGAGATTTTCTCAAGCATTTCGAGCTGGCTGCGCTTGATGGTGGCGACTTCCTCCTGCGTCTCGGCCACGCGGGCGAGTCTGCGGTTGAGGTCTTCGTCTTTCTTCTCGTAATTCTCAAGCTTTTTCTCAAGGGACTCTTCCTTCTGCTGAAGGCGGCGCTCCTGCTTCTGCAGGTCGGAGCGGCGTTCCTTGATTTCTCTCTCTGATTCATTTCGAGCTTTATGGATTTCTTCCTGCGCTTCAAGCATCATTTCGCGTTTCTTGCTCTCTGCGCTCTTAATGGCTTCATTGGTGATGCGCAGAGCTTCTTCTTCCGCACTGCCGATGGCCTTTTCCGCGGAATTCTTGCGGCGGTTCCAGCCGACGATGGCGCCGATGACAACACCTATGATCACGCCCGCGATGGGCAGAATAATTTTCCAAACCATAATTTCTCGAAAGCACCTCCTTTTCCTTTGTTCTGGGATTCGAAAAAGCAACGGCTGGTACAAGCTTCCCCGACAGCTTGTAATAAGCCATACTAATTCCACAGTATATTGTAGGTCTGCAAACTGGTTATGTCAAGCGGAAAGACGCGATTTCTTTGATAGATCGTACACAAAACCATATAAAATCGTTTCCGAGTGCGGTGTTTCCCGTTGACAGTCAAATCGCGGATGTGTTACAGTAATTGACGGCGGCTGTGCCGTAAAGAATGGTCGGCAAACCGCGCCAATTTGAACACGACTGCCGCAGAGGAGGCTTTTTATGGCTTCGAGCAAAGGGTATCTGGATTTTGTCCTCGGGCAGCTGTCCGGCCTGGAGGATGTGTCCTTTCGGGCAATGATGGGCGAATATATCCTCTATTACAGAGGAAAAATTGTCGGCGGGATTTATGATGACCGGCTGCTGGTCAAGCCTGTTCCGGCCGCCGTCGCCATGCTGCCCGCAGCGCCGTATGAACTGCCCTATGAGGGCGCAAAGGAACTGCTGCTCGTTGAGAGTGTGGATGACAGCGCGTTTTTGGCATCGCTGCTCGATGCGATGTACGAACAGCTGCCCGCACCAAAGAAAAAGAAATAACTGCCGGTGTTTCCGGCAGTTCCTATACGCGGGTATGGCGGAATTGGCAGACGTGCAGGATTTAGGTTCCTGTGCCGCAAGGCGTGTGGGTTCGACCCCCACTACCCGTACCAAAAATCGCCGATCTTCGACAGAAGATTGGCGATTTTTACTTATTCACTATTACATCTTCACTAATGTGATGCAGAAAACAGCACCCGTTTCAACGAGATTTCTCTCTTGAACCGGATGCTGTTTTTTCGTG
This sequence comes from uncultured Oscillospiraceae bacterium, assembly GCA_964620855.1. Lineage (GTDB taxonomy): Bacteria > Bacillota > Clostridia > Oscillospirales > Oscillospiraceae > CAKTOF01. The sequence continues at coordinate 2,387 of CAZUKJ010000138.1, read as the reverse complement.
GTGATTCAATTCGTTTGCCAGTCGCCACGCCAGCGAGAATCCCGAGATGAAATTGTCGATGGACAAATCCTCGGCGATTTGATCCTTACAGTCGATAATCGGCAGGACCAGTTTCCGCTCCGGCTTGTCCAGCCTTCCAATGAGTTCCTGATGGCATCGCTCAATCTCAGCCTTGAGCTGCGGTGCAGGCAGTTCTTCATAGAAGTTGTCGTGCAACGCTTTCAGTAGTTCGTTCATGTATCTGGCCTCCTTGTAGCAAAGTACAATAGCACAGAAAGAGGGAAATAGCTATGATAATTAGAACAATTTATCATATTTCTCCTGGAGGGCTCCAGTGGAAAACACTGCAGGTCTATGTTATATTCTTTTCATAGATTATTCTTCAAATGACACAGAGAATACAAATCGGTGTTGTACAGTAAGGGCGAAGGGAGGGAAAGCGCTATGAACAGCAAAATTTTAATCGTAGAAGACGAAGCCAAGCTCCGGGAAATCCTTTGCGACTATTTCAGCAGTAAGGGCGAAATCCCCACTGAAGCATGCAACGGGATGCAGGCACTTGAGCTGATTGATGAAAACGAGTACGACGCAGTGCTTCTTGATATCATGATGCCGAAGCTGGATGGTCTTTCTGTTTGCCGCGCAGTTCGCAGGACAAACGATGTTCCCATCATTTTCCTTACCGCTCTTTCCGACGAGGAGGACAAACTGCTGGGTTATGAACTCGGCGCAGATGACTATGTTACGAAGCCGTTTACCATGTCTGTTCTCTATGCAAAAACCATGGCACTCATCAAGCGCAATCAGCGAAGTGTTCTTGCCGGTGACCGGATGGAAGTCAGCGGGATCACTCTGGAGTTGACTGCAGGCAGAGCGTATGCAGGCGGTAAGGAAGTCTTTTTGACGCCGAAGGAGTTTTCTCTTCTTCGTTGTCTGATGCAGAATAAAAACCTTGTCATGAGCCGTGAACAGCTTCTGGTTAAATGCTGGGGGTATGACTACGAGGGTGAATCCCGAGCCGTGGATACCCATATTAAGCGGCTGAGAGAAAAGCTTGGCGACTATGCCGAATGTATCAAGACCGTTATTAAAGCCGGATACAGATTGGAGGGATGAGGCTATGAAGAAGAAACTTAGGCTCAAATCCATGTCCGCCATTACCTGGCTGCTGATTTTCTCCATCATAGGAACATGGCTCGTTTCTATGGTCACGCTTACGATTGTTACGGCGCAGGAAATCTATGATCAATTGTATAGCGCAAGTTATCGGTTACCTGAAAATGTAGACCTTAGCGGTGGGTTAAACGATTATTACAATAAAAGCTCTGTCAGATACGGCAAACAGCATGAACGTCAGGATTGGTTTGAATATAGTATGCTTACTGCAATTTCCCGAAATAACGAAGCATCAATTCACAGTTCTGGAAATTATGATAACTATTATTCAGACAGGAGCAAGCTGATCCGTGATATCAGCTATCCGCTGGAAACCGCTGTGCTGTTCTACGACGGCGAGGGAAAGCTTCTCCACAGCAGCGATGACGACATTATGTATTTCCACTACTACACCCAGGAAGAGTGGGACGCCGGAATGGACAGCACCGCCGGACTGCATTATGGTTGGATCGATATCAGTGAAGGGAAAAATGCGGACAATTGGGAGGATGATCCCTACCTTCGTTTTCGTACCATGTATTCTGGCACTCACAGTTTATATGACATTAAAGCGATGCGTGTTACCGGATATTTTGAAGGGACGAAGTTAGTCCCCGTAGTGATGCACTATATTACCGAGACGCTGATTTGGCCTATCGTTGAAAGTGATGATCAGTTTTCTACAGGGCCAAACAGTTATTCCTATATTGTCTCCGATGTGGACAGAACAGGCAAATTGGAATGGCAGCTTCAGTTTGACCGCAGCGCTGAATATAAAGATCGTGACCTTGTTACTGTATATCTTGACTGTCCTGAAATGTGGGATTACAAAAGTTCTTCCTTGGTATATAACGGAGTTGAGTACGAAAGTCTTGCCGCACTGACCGAAAAACTTGATTTCCCATCATGGTCGGATGTATTTCTTTACTCGAATGAATTTCGCAGCATGGGAAGATTCAAGTTAAATGACCTTTTAGTTTTCGGCGGTTGGGAATATGCCGACTACGAAGGATTTGACTATGCAACCGGTGGAGAGCCCGAAACAGAGTATATTCTGGTCACAGCTGTCCGCAGCAATCCTCTCGCCTGCGCCATAAGTGCCCTGCGGAACATTTACATTGTGACCGGGATACTGGCTTTAGCGCTGTTTCTGGTCGTTTACAGCAATATTAAAAAACGTTTAGTGCTGCCTGTTGCAGATATTGCTGATGCGATGGAGGATGGTTGGAGGA
>CAZUKJ010000137.1:0-4773 GCA_964620855.1 uncultured Oscillospiraceae bacterium | reverse complement strand
TATCTGGGAGGAGGAAAGCACTGATGTTAACGATTGATAAAATTCATGTCAACTACGGCAGCTTTCAGGCGCTCGACGGCGTTTCCCTCCAGGTAAACGAGGGTGAGATCGTTGCGCTGCTCGGCTCGAACGGCGCCGGTAAGACCACCACGATCAACACCGCCTCCGGTCTTCTCAAGCCGCTGGCAGGCTCCGTCCGCTTCATGGGCGAGGACCTGTCGAAGTACAAGCTGCATGAGATCTCCTCTCTGGGTCTCGTTCAGGTCCCGGAAGGCCGCAAGCTGTTCCCGCAGATGTCGGTTCACGAGAACCTGCTCGTTGGCTCCTTCGCCAAGAATACCCGCGCCAAGCGCGAGGAAAACCTGGAGATGTGCTACGAGCTGTTCCCGAAGCTCAAGGAGCGCTCCAAGCAGATGGCCGGCTCGCTCTCCGGCGGCGAACGCCAGATGGTCGCCATCGCCCGCGCGCTGATGCAGTGCCCGAAGCTGCTGATGCTCGACGAGCCGTCGCTCGGCCTTGCTCCGGTTATTGTTGAGCAGGTGTTTGAGACGATCGTCCGCGTCAACAAGCAGGGCGTCACGATTCTGCTCGTCGAGCAGAACGTCCAGTCCTCGCTGGAGATTGCCGACCGCGCTTACGTCATTGAGACGGGTAAGAACGTCATGGAAGGCCCGGCCAAGGAACTCATGGACAATGAGGACCTCAAGAAGGCCTACCTCGGCATTTAAGATCCAGGCGAATCCATATGCAGGATGCAGTTGCATCCTGCATATTTTTTTCTTTGCCGCAGCAGCGTCGGCGCAGACTTGAGAAACGACGCCGAACATGGTAAAATAGCAGCATCCTATCAAATTTGGAGGCCTTAAGAAGATGGCTGAGATGAAAAAAGTTCGTGAACGCAGTGAGATCGAGGAGCGCTACACCTGGAACACTGCAGATATTTTCCCCTCGGATGAGGCGTGGGAGACGGCGTATGCTTCGGCGCAGGCGATGATTCCGCATCTGGCCGCGTATGCCGGTACGCTCGGTGCGTCGGCGCAGAATCTGCTCGGCTATACTGAGAAGATGGTCGAGACCGAGCTGGCGGTCATGGCGCTGGCGAACTACGCCCAGCGCAAGTACGATCAGGATACGCGCGTGAGTGAGTATCAGGCGATGGCGGGCAAGGCCATGTCGCTGTATGTGGCGATCGGCGGTGCGACAGCCTTCGACACGCCGGAGCTGCTGGCCATCGACGATGAGACGATGGAGCGCTTTTACGCCGAAGAGCCGAAGCTCGAACAGTACCGCCGCTACTACACCGTTCAGCGCGAAAAGCGCGAGCACACGCTTTCCGATGCGGAGGAAAAGCTGCTCGCCGCCGCCGGTGATGTGACGGGCGTGCCGTCGGACGTGTTCGGCAAGCTGACCAACGCCGATCTGAAATTTGCCGACGCGCTCGACTCTGAGGGTGTCGCCCATCCGGTCAGCAACGGCTCGTTTGTGCCGTGCCTGACCAGTGCCGACCGCACGCTGCGCAAGAACGCCTTTGAGGCGCTCTACGCGGGCTACGACAGCATGAAAAACACGCTCGCTGCATCGCTCAACGGCCAGATGAAGCAGCTGAAGTTCTATGCCGACGCCAGAAAGTATCCCAACACGCTCGCTGCAGCGCTGGGCGAGACTCGTGTGCCGGAGGCGGTCTACCACAACCTGATCGACACCGTCAACGCCAACCTCGACAAGCTCCACCGCTATATGAGCCTTCGCAAGAAGCTGCTCGGCGTCGATGAGCTGCATATGTACGACGTTTACACGCCGATGGTCGACGGTGTTGATATGCACATCAGCTATGAGCAGGCGAAAGAAACCGTCTCTGCGGCACTTGCGCCGCTCGGCGAGGAATACTGCCGCATCCTGCAGGAGGGCTTCGACAACCGCTGGATCGATGTCTACGAGAACGCAGGCAAGCGCTCCGGCGCCTATTCGTCCGGCTCGGCCACGCCGCATCCGTATGTCCTGCTCAACTTCAACGAAAATCTCGACAGCATGTTCACCCTGGCGCATGAGATGGGCCACTCACTGCACACCTATCTGTCGTGCACGCATCAGCACCCGATTGACCAGAACTATGTGATCTTTGTGGCCGAGGTCGCCTCGACCTGCAACGAGGCGCTGCTGATGGAAGACCTGCTGAGCAAGACGACCGACAAGAAGCAGCGCGCGTACCTGATCAACCACTTCCTCGACCAGTTCAAGGGCACGCTCTACCGCCAGACCCAGTTTGCCGAGTTTGAGCTGCGCGTGAACGAGCTGGCCGCGCAGGGCCAGCCGCTGACGGCCGACCTGCTCAGCCGTGAGTACAAGGCGATCAATGAGAAGTACTACGGCCCGGCGATGATCTCCGATGACGAGATCGCGCTGGAGTGGGCGCGCATCCCGCACTTCTACTATGACTACTACGTCTACCAGTATGCAACCGGCTACTCGGCTGCCATTGCAATCTCCCGCCGCATCCTCAAAGAGGGCGAGCCTGCGGTAAAGGACTATCTCGAGTTCCTCTCCGGCGGCTGCACGAAAGATCCGATCGATCTGCTGCGCGGCGCGGGCGTGGACATGGCCAGCCCCGAGCCGATTCAGGCGGCACTCGACCTGTTCGGTTCGCTGCTCGACGAGATGGAAGCGCTCATGGAAGACTGATCCGGACAAGCACAAAAAATCCCGGGCTGCAGCTGATAAGCTGCAGCCCGGGATTATCTTTTATGGCATGGCGGAGGCTTGGAAAATTGAAAAAAACAGTTGCTGTTATAGGGACGGCGGCAGGGAAAGGCGCTGCTCGTAGAAGTTGAGCGTTTCGTCGAGGACGCCCTGCAGCTTGGCTGCGTAGCTTCCGACAAAGCGGAAGCCCAGACGGCGGTAAAATGCATTGGCGGCATCGTTGCCGACCCAGGTGTCGAGCCGGAGGACGGTGCAGCCGAGTTGGCGGGCAAGCGCGGCGTAATAGGCAACCATCCGGCGGCCGCAGCCGCGGCCTTTCATCGACGGCGGGATACACAGCGTGTGCAGCACCAGCACTTCATCGGGCGCGGCCGGATACGCCCAGTCGGCGCTTGCGTACTCCGGCGCCTGATGCGCATTGCAGATCATGCTCGCGCAGACCGCGCCGCCTTCAAGGACATAGAGCGTCCCGGCGGAAAGCGCGGCCTCGGCGGTTTCTCGCGTCGGGTAGAGCCCAAGCGCCCAGTTTGTGGTGACGCCGTGCGCCTGCTCGTAGAGCAGCTGCTCCATATAGCCGGCTTCAACGGCGTCGAGATCGGAAACGGTGGCTTTGCGGATCATGGATTTACCTCCTTACACAGCGTGCGCTCGAGCAGCGCCCAGCTCAGAATGAAATAGGGGGTGCAGATGCACATGGAAATGCCGAAAAAGGCCGCGATGCTGTAGCCGACGACGGCGCAGCCGCAGATGGCGGCCGGGGCGATGCGTCGGGCGCTGCGCATCCAGCGCAGGAGCGAAGAAATCAGCGCGGCGAGGTAGGAAAGCAGCGCGAGAAGGCCTTGATTGACCAGAATGTTGAGGTATTCATTGTGCGCCGCGTCGATCGAGGCGCGGATCGTCTCGCCGGTGGCGGCGTTGTAGCGCGTAAACTGTTCGTCAAAATAGAGCAAAAGCGTGTCTGCGCCGCCGCCAAAGAGCGGACGCCGGATGAACAGAGAAAGACACTCGCGCCAGATCATCAGCCGTCCCGAGCCAAATGAGAGGTCGGCGCGGCCGTGCAGCAGCTCGGAGAACTCGTAGAGCGTGCCGCTCAGGCGGCTGCCCAGCGCGTAGATCGCAAGCAGCGCGGCGGTGCACAGCGCCGCTTCGGCAATAACAATCGCACGGCGTATCTGATTGCTGCGTGTGCAGACGGGAAGCGCGATCAGCACTGTGCCGAGGATTCCGACAATCCCGGCGGAGATTCGCATCCACAGAAGGGTTGCGATGCAGAGTGCGGTTGGAATCAGCAGGTAAAAGCGGCGGCGGCCGTCCAACCGCACCAGCGCGCACACGAACGCCGGGAGTGCAAGGCACAGCAGCGCGGCGGCAAATCCGGCGTTGCCGACTGTGCCGAGGAACTGCCCGGAGTAGGAAATGCCTGCGTCGTAGTAGTCAAGCTGGCCGGGATAGAGGTAAAACGGATTGAAGCCTGCCAGCTGCAGCAGGCAGATGATGCAAAACACACTCACCGACGCGCCGGACAGATAGAGCATCCAGCGACCGGGGCGGGCATAGCGCGAGACGGCAAAAAACAGCGCCAGATACACGGCAATGGTGACGAAGCCCTCCCGGCGCGAGCCGCCGCCAAACGCGACGGCCGGATACTTCGAGAGCAGGCACGAGACGAGGGTGAAAGCGCCGTAGATCAGCAGCCGGCGCGCGGCAGCGCTGAGCGGCTGCGGGTGCTCCGGGCGGCCGGAAAGCAGCACCACGGCAGCAAGCAGCACAAGGTAACTGCCGGAGAGCAGGAAAAAGAGTGTGCATTTGGCCTGTGTGATGGCCTCGTAGCCCTCGATGCCCGGCCAGAGCAGGTAGAGCGTGAGCATGCAGGCAATGTATGCATGGGTCAGCTGCGTGGGAAGCACGCTGCGGCGATGATGCAGCATGAAGTCTGCCTCCTCTTGACGTGGTATTGGTTACCCGATGAGCATATGTGTCGATTTTAGCCGATATTGGACGAATTTGCAAATACAAAACCGGGCGCGGTGGTAGGCAATGAGGAACGGATTGCCACGGCGCTTTTGCGCCTCGCAA
>CAZUKJ010000136.1:0-4781 GCA_964620855.1 uncultured Oscillospiraceae bacterium | reverse complement strand
CACGCGCTCTTCGCCGAGGATGCGGTTGAGCAGACTTGACTTGCCAACGTTTGGCTTGCCGATGATGGCGACCTTAATGGTCTCGTCCTCTTCATCGTCTTCCTCCACCGGCGGAAAATGCTCCACGCACCAGTCGAGCAGATCACCCGTGCCGTGGCCGTGCACGGCGGATACCTCCACCGGATCACCCAGGCCGAGCGAATAAAACTCATAGACATCCGGGTTGATCGTGCCGATGCTGTCGCACTTGTTGACAGCCAGAACGACCGGCTTTCTCGAACGCTGCAGCATCGTGGCCACTTCCTGATCCGCCGCGGTCACACCAACCTTGACGTCCGTCACCATAATGATGACATCAGCCATCTCAATGGCGATCTCCGCCTGACGGCGCATAAAGCGCAGCATCTCCGAATCCGTGTTCGGCTCAATGCCGCCGGTATCAACCAGATCAAATTCCCGTCCATTCCAATCCGTGGAACCGTAAATACGGTCACGGGTGACGCCCGGCGTATCCTCTACGATCGCCGTGCGCTGTCCGGTCAGTTTGTTAAACAGCAGGGATTTGCCGACGTTCGGCCGGCCAACAATCGCAACGAGCGGTTTTGCCATACGGCGCTCACCTCCATATTTCTTCTAAAATCTCATTAAAGTATATTATGCCATTTTCTATTGGATTGGTCAACCGAAAAAGCGCGAAAAAGCCGCCTGTATATTTGTTAGCGGCGGTTTCGCAGTCTGCGTAAAATAAAAAGAGGAAGGCTGCAGCCTTCCTCTTTTCGCGTCTGTGAAAATTACTTCGCAGTCTTGACCGCAACAACCTCGCGGCCATTGTACATACCGCAGGCCTTGCAGGCGCGGTGCGGCATACGGGGGGCGCCGCAGTTCGGGCACGCGACGACGCCGGGGACGTCCAGCTTCCAGACGTTGCTACGTCTCTTATCGCGTCGGGCCTTGGACACTTTACACTTGGGTACTGCCATGATGACACCTCCTTCGGTCATGACTGCCTAAATCGGCAACAAACAAATTACACTTTTATTTATCCAACAATTGCTGCAGCGCAGCAAAACGGGGATCAATTTCGGGGCGGCAGCTGCACTCTGACACGTTCAGGTCGGCACCGCACCGGAAGCAAAGGCCTTTGCAGTCTTCGCGGCAAAGGAACTTTGGCTCCATATTCAAAACGAACGCGGTGGTCACGACGTCGTCAAGATCGACACTGTCGCCGACGAGTTCAAACAGCTCCTCGTCTTCGTTTTCCACACTCTGCAGCTCGTCAGTCAGGACGGCATGAACCGGGACGGAAAACTCGCGCTCGAATTCTTTTGCGCAACGGTCACACACGCAGTGCAGCATTGTCTCGACAGTTCCATCAAGCTGAAGCACACCGGCTGTGTTGTGAATTGCGCCGACTGCGTGAACCGGCTCACTCACCGGATACTGGAATCCAAACTCCATTTCACTGAAATCCAGCGTCAGTTCAAAGGGAACTTTTTCGCCGGGACGATCTATGATTTTAGCCAACGATAACAGCATAGAACGACCCTCCACACAATCATGCTCAGCTATTATACTGAAATTCACGGTGCTTGTCAATGATTTTTCGGGAATATATTTTCTTCCCATCCACCGGAATCTATGGTAAAATTGCCTCATAAATCATACATTTTGCACAGGTGATACCATGAATTACCAGCAGATCCGTCTAGTTGCGCTTGATCTGGACGATACAACGCTTTATACCGACTCCACACTCTCCGAAGTCACGCGCGACGCCATTCGCTCGCTTCCTGCGCTCGGCGTGGAGGTCGTCATCGCTTCCGGACGCGCGTTCTCAGCCCTTCCGGAATCCGTTCTCTCACTCGGCACCGTCCGCTATGCCATCACCTCCAACGGTGCTGCCATCAACCGCGTACCGGGCGGCAGCCGCGTGCAGGCACACACGCTCTCCGAGCGCGCCGCACAAGCGATTCTCAACGTTGTTCCGAACCACTTCGTCCTCGAGGTATTCGTCGACGGCACGCCGTATTCCGACCGCCGTTATGTGGAAGATCCGGAGCGGTTTGGCTGCAAGAGCGCCTATGTCCCTTACATTCAGACCACGCGCCTCCCGGTGGACGATGCGCGGACATTTGCCGCTGCGCACATTGCCAGACTCGACAGCATCAACATCGTCTGTACCGCTGCCGACCGGCAAACGCTGATCCCGTCCATTGCTTCGGAGACCGACGATCTCTGCATCACCTCCGGCGGGCGTCATCTGCTTGAATTGGTTGACCATCGTGCCGGCAAGGGCGCTGCGCTGCGCGACCTCTGCCGTATGCTTGGGATTGATCGCTCGCAGGTTGCCGCGTTCGGCAACGCCGACAACGATGCCGATATGCTGGAGTTCGCCGGACTTGGCGTCGCCGTTGCCAACGCGACTGAGCACTGTCTGGCCTGCGCCGACCTTGTCACTGCCTCGAACAACGACGACGGCGTCGCACAGGTTCTGCATGAGATCATCCACGCACATTCGCGCTGCGTGTGACATTCCCACGAGCAAAACAGTCCTCCCACTATAAGCACCATAAACGCGGTGCGTACCGAAATGGTATGCACCGCGTTTGTTATACTTGCGCCATCAGTTCTTCGATGTAGACATACGGTGCGAGCAAGCCATTGTGCCACATCCGCAAGATATCCTCTTTGGTCGCGCGCATTTTGTCGACCGTCTCTCCCGGCAGGAGCGTGACGGCGTCTAAATCAAATTCATTCTCAAACAGCCAGACGTCCGTAAAGCGATCAAAGCCCTGAATGCTCATCATCCGGCGGCCTTTGGTCGGATCGAGCGTCAGACCGGTCTCCTCGCGCACCTCGCGCAGCGCCGCTGTCAGGCTGTCGTCACCGGCGAGTGCCGAGCCGCCGGTACACTCCCAGAGATTCGGGAATCCCTTGTTGGGCGCACGCTGTGTCAGCAGGAATTCTCCCGCCGCATTGCGCTGCCAGACATGTACCGCCAGATGATACTCCCCTGCGCCGAGCGGATCGCCGCGGCGGTGCAGCCGTCCGGTCAACACTCGGTTTTCATCGTAAACGTCCCACTGCTCGTCCGGACTGCTTTGCTGATTGCGCCACTCCTGCGCACGGGCAAAAACCGCAGGCTGGATCTGCGGGTAAGTCAGGTTTTCCGGCAGCATGTCCGCCAGACAAACCTCCTCCATTTCCAGTTCCGGCAGCGGGCCGAGTGTTTTCACATCAGCCCAGAACAGCTTGCCGTGCGTCGTGACGCCGTTGATCGTTACGCCGTATACACCGACCGGGCAAATCGTAAACTCCACTGCGCCCGTCTCCTCATAGAGTTCACGCCGTGCCGCTTCTTCAATCGTCTCACCGGCCTCACGGTGGCCGCCCGGCACCTCCCAGGTACTACGGCCTTTCTGGCGGCTGAAAATCCAGTGTCCCTGATGCTGTGCGCAGATCACCGCAAACAGGAGCTGCTCGTCGCACACCTCACCCTCGTGATAAAAAGAAACTGTCATACTCATCGCAATTGCCTCCATTGTGTGCTTATCATACCGCAGGCAGTTGCGCTTGTCTACTCTGCGGAACTATGTTCCACCGCTTGACAAAGTCTCTGCAGCGGTTTATAATAAAGCGAACATTTGTTCTTATTGTAGCAAAATTCTGCGAAAAGTCAAGCAAAGGGGATGAAAAAATGGAGCAGCAATGGAAGCGGGTCTACGTCAGCGTCCGGGCGGAATTTGATGAGTCCGGCACAATGCTCCCAAGGGAACTGACATGGCAGGACGGCCGCGTTTACAAAATTGAGCGGGTGCTCGATGTCCGCCGTGCCGGCCAATTGCGCGCCGGAAGTCAGGGCAGCCGCTATCTGGTCTCCATTCTGGGTCAGCAGAAGCAGCTCTTTTTTGAGTACAGTGACAGCCGCTACGATCTTCGTCCCGGCCGCTGGTTCATTCCTATCCCCACATAACAGAAGGTGGGCTGCAAAAAACTCCCGTTTCGCAAAATCATTCCCAATAAATCGTTGCAAATTCCCCGCAAAAGGCAGAAAATATCTGCTTTTTGCGGGGAATTGTTTTGCTCAATGTTTCAGTTTTCGTTTTTTGCCCTGTTCTTGCCGTTACAAGAGCTTGCTGACCTCAGCAAGATATGCCTGATCGCAGAACTCAATCTTGCCGGCATCTGCCTGCGCCGCCAGCTGCGGATCAATCGGCAGACGCGCCAGCTTTTCAATGCCGTGCGCTGCAGCAACTTCCTCAAGATGGCTTTTTCCGAAGATCTCATGGCGCTTGCCGCAGTCCGGGCACTCGAAATAGGACATATTCTCCACAATGCCGAGCACCGGAATATTCATCATCTCCGCCATATTGACCGCCTTTTCCACGATCATGGAGACCAACTCCTGCGGGCTGGTGACGATGATAATGCCGTCGACCGGCAGAGACTGAAACACCGTCAGCGGCACATCGCCGGTGCCGGGCGGCATATCAACAAACATATAGTCCACATCGCCCCAGACAACATCCGTCCAGAACTGCGTGACCACACCGGAGATCACCGGACCGCGCCAGACAACCGGATCAGACTGGTTCGCCAGCAGCAGATTTACAGACATCACACGAATCCCGGTGGCCGTCTCAGACGGGTTGATGCCCAGTTCGGAGCTGGTAGCCAGATCGCGCAGGCCAAACGCCTTCGGGATCGACGGGCCGGTAATATCTGCGTCGAGGATCGCGACATTCTTCCCCTCCAGACGGCTCGCCACTGCGAGCATGGAG
>CAZUKJ010000135.1:0-4795 GCA_964620855.1 uncultured Oscillospiraceae bacterium | reverse complement strand
TACGCGGCGTCAAAGTACGCCTTCGCCTGCGCCTCGGTCAGGCCGTAGGCTGCGGCCAGCTGCGCGTAGTCGCCGGAGTATGCCGCCATCAGCGCGGTCTCCTTCGCCGCGTCTGCCGCTGCCGTCTCCTGATCGTTCGTCATGCCATAGAGGCTGTAGAGCTTGTCCCACTTCGTATTCGAGAGATCGAGATCGTTCTGATACGCCGTCCAATACTGGCTCGCCGTGTTCAGCCGCTTGCTCTGGTCGGCCTCGTAGTCGCTGCGCGCGAGGTTGTAGAGAATCTGGTACGCCTCGCTCATCGTGTCCTGATACGCCTGCTGACTCGCCTGCCCGGAATAGCTCGACGCAAGGCCGCCCGTGCGCGCGGAGAGCTGCGCGAGCGTGTTGTCGAAATTCTTCTGCGCCGTCTTTTCGTAGGCCGCCTTTTGCGGATCGGCGTCAAAGTCGTAATTGAAGGTGGAGTTCTGATACTCCCTGAGCGCATTCTGCCACGACTGATAATTCGCATTGTCGGCCGGATTGTCCACCGTGGCAGACGCCATCTGCGAAAGATAGCCCTTTGCCGTGTCCGTGCCGCCGTTGAGATACTTCGAGTACAGATCGGTCTGCTGATGGTTTTTCGCGTTCGTTCCGGCGGCGTTCATGTCCGCGATCTTGGCGTTTCTCTGCTGCTCGTAGAGCGCGGCAGACTGATAGTCGCCGGAGTCCACCGCCTTGTTGATCAGGTCCTGATAGTCGGTGTCTTTGTTGTAGGTGTATTTTGTTGCCATCGGCCTCACCCCTTACTTTCTTTTTCCAGCTGCGTGAGAACCTTTTCCAGTTCCCGCTGCAGGTAGATCAGATGCTCGGCGACCACGCGGATCGCCTCTTTTTCGTTTAACCCGTTTATGTTTTTCAAATCGCGTCCAAACTTCATCAGGCTTCCTCGCTTCCGTAAATAAACTCTCGCGAAAATTCATGCAGCTGCACCTTGCCGACGCCCTGCAGCCGGATCACCATCCGGTCGACGCGGTTGATCGGCAGCGGGACGCTCAGCGTCTTCCAGACTGCGCCTTCCCCGGTGTGCACGGCCGAGTCGATGCTTACCATCTCCGCGCCGTCCAACGACGCCAGCACCGCCACGCCGGACACGCCTTCGAGCCGGACGCGGATGCGAATCCACTTGTACTCCTTGCGCGAAAGCGTCTGCTCGTCAAAGGCCGGAAACTCGGCGTACCATTCCGGGCTGTCGCCGCGCACTGTCTCGCCGCCGAGCTCCATGCTGTCGGTCTCCAGCGCGAAAAGCTCCGTGCCGATGATGGCGTAGAGCGTGCCGTCCTGCAGGGAAAACGCCTTGACCTCGCCGCCGTCTTCGCGCATCCAGAGGCCGTGCACCGTGTCGTAGGTGTAAAAATCAAACGCGCCGTCTTCGTCTTTCATGGAAATGTGGTAGTGAACGCCGTCCGCGCCCGCCGTCGCCTCGCTGTAGCGCCGGTATCCGAGGTTGTATGACACAAGGCTCGGCGTTGAGCCGGAGTAGGCATAGACGCCGTCGCGGCCCTTGTAGTAGAGCACCTCGTTGATGATCCGCTGACTGCGGGCAGAACCGGCCTGTACGCCCGGGATGTTGTATTCATACAGCCCGAAATTCGACGGGTAGTCGCCGTAGAGCCGGTAGAGCATGTCCTCTTTCCAGAGCAGCGTGTCGCCGCTGTAGCTGCAGCAGCCGGTGAAGTCGCCGTTTGAGGCGACGGCCACCTGATAGCTGTCCGCGTCCACCCCGTCGAAGTCCCAGAACCGATCCGGCAGGCCGAGCGCGGAGACATAAATGCAGCGGGAGGTGAAGGTCTCAAACTCGCCCGTCTCGCTGTTGTAGATCCTGTTTTCCGCCGCGTTGGATACGCCGTAGAGCCGGTTGCCGCGCGAGCAGAGGAACGAAAACGCCGGGATGTCGCGGCAGATCGTGATCGTGCCGGTCGCCGTCTCGTCGGTAAAGGTCACATCGGCAAAGGTCAGCGCGTTGGCCTCGTCGTCGATGGACTCGATCCGCGCCAAAAGCACATTGTTGTCCTCGTTGTCCGCGCCGGTGATCGTGACGCGGTCGCCCTCGCGCAGCGAGATCGAAAACAGCGCATTTTCCACGCCGACCTGATAGATGTCGGCAATGACCCACGACGACGCGCCGCTGTCAAGGCTGATCTCGCCGCCCCACTTGCGCCAGACGCCGTAAAGGCCGAGGGTGTTGAGCGTTTCATCCGGCTCGTTCGTTGCCGCACTTGCGCTGCAGTAGCCGGTCTGCATGGAAAAGGTGTTGCTGCCCGAGACCTTCGGGATGAAGATATCGCCGTTTTCACACGCCGTCACCGTGCGGTCGAAGTAGCTTCCGTCCCACACGCAGCCCTTGATTGTCGCCTCCGGCAGCGTCCAGCCGCTTTCCGCATCCCAGGCAATCGTGCTCGTGTCCGTGCCGTAGGTGTAAACGATGGGACACCATTCGCTGACCGAGCCGCCGAATCTTGCCACCGTGACGCCCTCACGGTACACCGGCTGCACCTGCGCCGTCAGCGTGCTGCCGGAAAAGACGGCCGTCCCCTCAAAGGTCGACACCTTGCCGTCCATGCGCGTCCATGTGCCGTTTGTCAGGTCGATCTCAATGCCGTCCGGCCAGACGATCAGCTTCGTGTTGACGACGGCAAACTGCTTCTTTCCCGGCTCGACATTGCTCACCGCCCTGCCGTCATAGTAGAGCACCGAGCCGTCCACGACGACCAGATGCCCGTCCCACTCAAACAAATCGCTCGGCGCGTCGTAAGAGGAGATCGGGACGCGCCCCTTGCGCGTGCCCATCGCCGGGTAGTGATAGCACGCGAGATTTTCCATGTCGGTGAACTCGCCGTCAGACGCGCCCTCCGTGCGGTTGAGGCCGCGGAAGGTCACCGTCTGGCTGCCGTATCCGCCGAGCTGTGTGATCGCAGGGAGTTTTCCCATACGCATTTCCCCCTTTAAAAAAGACGCCGAACTTCCCAAAGTTCGGCGTCTCCATGTTACTGTTTGCTTGCTCTGAGTGCCATCACGGCCACCTGCGCGCGCGTGGCATAGCCGCCGGGGCGCGTACCGTCGGTGATGCCTTTTTCCACCGCTTCGGCCAGCTCCGGCGCAAGCGCGTTCGACACTTTGGTATCTTCGCCGCGCAGAATTTCCATAACAATCTCCCGAACCCGCTGCTCCGTCATTTCTTCCGCCTCCTCAAATCTGGAAATGTCCACCTTGCCGCTCACGCCGGGGACAGCTCCGGCGTCGGTGTACTGCCAGCCGTCGTACTTCACCGTCGACGGCGCGTTGTCTGCATACTTGGCCACCCAGATCGAGTATCCCGACAGGCGGTCAAATTCGAGCATATCGGCAAACCACGATTCCGACGCATACACGCCGGGCACATATCCGAGCGCGGCAATTTTCTCGCAGAACGCGGCGGCGCAGTCCGTCCGCTTCGCTCTGCCGATGCCGTCCGCGCGGCCGCTGTGGGCGAGATTCGACCACTCGGAATCGAGGTAGACCGGGTATGTCAGCGCAAAGCCCGATATGATCTTATGGACAAATTCGGCCTCTGCCGCGGCTTCCGCCTCCGTCACCGCCTGCGTGAGAAAGTACACGCCAAGCGGCACACCGGCAGCCGCCGCGCCCTTGAGATTTTCGACGCATCTTGCGTCTTTGACCAGCGCCCCGGATGCGCCGTAGCCGCGGTAGCCCACGCGGATGATCGCGCCGTCCACCGCATTTTTTACGGCGTTCCAGTCCACCGTGCCGTTAAACTGGCTGATGTCAATGACCGTCTTCACAGCAATCACTCCTTGCCGCTTTCGCTCTCAAGCTCCGGCAGTCCGGCAACGCTGGTCAGCATCGAGAGCAGTCCTGCCAGCACCGACGCGCTGACAACCATCAGCCAGTCGACCTCGCGTATCACGGCGCTTGTGCCGATGGTCGCAATCGCCGTCTGCGCGACGGTCTTCACCGCTCTGATCCCCGCTGCCTTGAACCACTGTTTGTTCATGTTGATCACTCCTCGTAGAAGTAACGCTTGACCGCGTTTTCGCCCACGCCCGGCTTTACTGTCTGCTGCAGCGCCCGGACATGGGTAAGAAATTCCTCGTACTCCGCGTTGTACGGAGCAATGTAGCCGGTCTCGGTATCCGCGCCGACCTCCCAGCCCATGCGGTTGGCGAAGTCAAGCGCAGCCGCGCCGATGTCGCAGTCGTGCGCATCGCCCAGATAAGCGATGGCATGACGGCAAATGTGAAATCTGTTGGTTTTCTCCATTGAGCAGTCCTCCTTGTCCTCTTCTTTTCTGTTTTTCTGTCGCCCCGCGCCCCCAAAGTAAGTCATTGCGAGGCGCATCGCGCTCCACCTTTTTGCACCGCACTCCCAACGGTGTCATTGCGAGGCGCATCGCGCCGTGGCAATCCGTCCCCTCGTCCTCATCCGCACCGCCGCCAATTATACGCCACCCACCGCCTCACGGTAGTCTGTTTGTGCCTCCGGCGGCCTCTTTCTTTTGCTCCGCCAAAAGAAAGAGGAAAGAAAAGGCGGGTCAGGGAGGGACAGGGTCCCAAACGAAACCCAACGAAGTGGATTCGTTTGGGGGAAGGAGGAGCGACGGCATGAGCAAGCGTTGGCGAAGTAGCCGACGCGCGCGATATAGAGTCCGCGACGACGCGCCGTCCCTCCCCGACACCCCTCCTTCCGAGACAATATCAGGCGTGCCACACCACATCATCGCACCAATCCTGTGACAACCGTAAAAGGCAAGTGCTAT
>CAZUKJ010000134.1:0-4797 GCA_964620855.1 uncultured Oscillospiraceae bacterium | reverse complement strand
CTCCTCACCATTGGCCTCAGCAGCCTCTTTGCACACGGGATATGCCTCGATGGCAGCGGCAGCAAGGCCCTTCTCGCGGAGCCACTCAATAGCCTTGTCCATATCACCGTCGGTGGCAACAAGAGCCTTCTTGCAGTCCATCATACCGACGTTGGTCATTTCACGGAGAGTCTTAACGTCCTGAGCGGAAATAGCCATGGTAAAATTCCTCCTATATGAATTGGTCAGTGCCCGCCTGAGCGGCGGGCACTATTAAATTACAAATTACTCAGCAGCCTCAGTAGCCGGGGCAGCCTCGGTGGTGTCCTCGCCCTGACGGCCTTCCTGAACGGCGTTGGCCATGGTCTGAGCGATCAGGCGGATGGCGCGGATGGCGTCATCATTGCCCGGGATGACATAGTCGACCTCGTCCGGGTCACAGTTGGTGTCGACAATGGCGACAACCGGGATGTTCAGCTTGCGGGCCTCGGCAATGGCGTTACGCTCCTTGCGCGGGTCGACGATGAACAGAGCGCCCGGCAGACGCTTCATCTGCTTGACGCCGCCGAGATACTTCTCGAGCTTGACGATCTCGCCCTGGTGCTTGATGACCTCCTTCTTCGGGAGCATGGCAAAGGTGCCGTCCTCTTCCATCTTGCGCAGCTGAGCAAGGCGCTCAACGCGGGTGCGCATGGTCTTGAAGTTGGTCAGCATGCCGCCGAGCCAGCGGGCGTTGACGTAGTACATACCGACGCGGTCGGCCTCTTCACGGATGGCGTCCTGCGCCTGCTTCTTGGTGCCGACGAACAGGATGCTCTCGCCGTTGGCAGCGAGGTCACGAACGAAGTTGTAAGCTTCCTCGAGCTTCTTGACGGTCTTCTGCAGGTCGATGATGTAGATGCCGTTACGCTCGGTGTAGATGTACGGAGCCATCTTCGGGTTCCAGCGGCGGGTCTGATGGCCGAAGTGAACACCGGCCTCCAGAAGCTGTTTCATGGATACGACTGACATAGGGTATTTCCTCCTTTAAGTTGTTGCCTCCACCCCAATCATTTTCCAAAACCGACCTTTTCAGGCACTTCCGGCCCGGAATCATCGGGTGTGTGAAGTCAATGCGCTCATTTCGCGCCCGGATATTATACTACGCACATTTTTAAATTACAAGCACTTTTTTGAAAAAAAACTTCCGATTTTATTGGGATTTTCAGCCTTTTTCCGGGCAGAATGCACATTGTGCGAATATGGCCAGTATTCCCCTGTTTTGACAGCGCGATTCGCGGCAAAAAACACTGCGCTGCACCTTGGAAAAAACCTGCCGTTTCCGCACAATTCGCCTTTCCGCTTTGTTCAGCCCTCCCGAATTCATAAATCGTTGCGCAAATCATAAGGGAAAAGAGCAGATTATCTATATATCAGCAAATTTTTTGCTTGCATTTCCAGATGTGGTGTGTTACTATTATGCTTACTTTGTAGTGCTATGCCCTGACGGCATGTCCGGCAGGCTGCAAGCCATATACGCAGCAATGAAACGGAGGATCCACAATGAGCGTTCCCATGATCATCGTCACCGTGATTCAGGTTCTGGCTGCCGTGTTCCTGATTGCAGTTGTTCTGCTTCAGTCCGGCAAGAATGCCGGTCTGTCCGGCGCTGTTGCCGGTGTTGCCGACACTTTCATGTCCAAGAACAAGGCCAAGTCCTTTGACGCCAAGCTCGCTAAGGCGACCAAATATGTTGCCATCGTGTTTGTCGTTCTGACGTTTGTTCTCAACCTGCTGTAATCACCACAATACGCAAAGAGGCGCCGATACCGGCGCCTCTTTGTTATTTCCTGAGCTGTTTGAGTGTGATCCCGGTGTAATAATGTTTTAAAATGGCATCAAAATTCGCGCCACTGAGCGCCATTGCCTGCGCGCCATACTGGCTCATACCAACCCGATGACCATACCCCGTCGTATCAAACAATACGGTTTCACCGTCAGTCGTGACGGAAAACACCGTTGAACGCAGACCGAACAGGCTGCGGATCTGCGTCCCCGAAAAAACTGCGCCGCCGATTTCGATCTGCCGCACGCCGCCGCCTTCGGTATAAATCGGCGCTGCAATCCACGCGGAGGATTCTTCATCAAAGGATGCCTCCGGCGCAGCTTCGCAGATCACAGCGCAAAACTCCTCGACCGGTACAATCACCTGATCCGTAAAACAGCAGGCAATTTCTTCGCCCGGGCTGAGAACCGACTGCAGATAGTCCACCTCCCCACCCCACACATCGGCAGCCGTTTCCGTCTGCCCGCCGGAGCAGGAAAAATAGACCGCGTCGATCAGCGCGCCCTGATAGACGGCCACAATGCCATCGGTCTGCTCAATCGCCTGCCGAACCAGCATTTCTGCCGCATCATACGAATCCCCAAACCGCTCCCGCAGCGTCTTCTCGTCGGCCCACGCCTGACAACAGGCGCTGTCAGCACACACAGCGTCGCCGTGGGCATCGGATGAACCGGTTTTCAGCGTGAACGTGCGCGCAGCAACTGCCTGCGTTTTCAGCGCTTCCAGTTCAAAAGATGTCGGCATCTCTGAAAACAGCACACCAACCAGATACTCCTGCAGCGAAAGGCGCACCTCGCCTCCGTCCATCTTCAACCGGATCGTACGAATGGCATCATAGCTGCGCTCGACCGCTGTCTTTTGCGGCTGCTGCGCCTGTTCTGTTTGCGCTTCGGTCTGCGCCGGTGCAATCTGCTCCGGCTGCTGCACCGGCTGCTTTGCGCTCTGGCTAAGCAGCAGCAAAATCGGTATGGCGGATATGGCAGCAATCCATGCCGAAATCGACCGAATGTTCTTCCGTACCCGCGTTTTTCTGAAAAATAAAGTTCTTTTCCAATCCATAAACTTGTGGTATGATATCAGTTAACAAACCTACGCCGGGGGTGTACACCATGCACATTCATACAGTATCGGCTGATTTCAGCAATTATATTCATTCTTTGTGCGTCGATTACGAAAAGATTACCTCTCTTCGCAAAGATCCGCGCGAAGATCCGAATGTCAAGCGCGGCCTTCGCAATTCCGACGGCACCGGCGTTATGGCAGGATATACTCAGATCGGCAACGTCCGCGGCTATTCGATGATCGACGGCGAAAAGTCACCGATGGAAGGCCAGTTGTTTTACCGCGGATATTCCCTGCCCGATCTGATTGACGGTTTTGTTTCCGAGCAGCGCTTCGGCTTTGAGGAAGTCGCCTATCTTCTGCTGTTTGGCAAGCTGCCGACTCCGACGGAATACGAGCTGTTCAAGCATGCACTGCATGTGAGCATGGAACTTCCGGTCAACTTCACCGAAGATATGATCCTCAAGCAGCCCAGCCGTGACATCATGAATAAGCTTGCGCGCTCTGTACTGGCGCTTTACTCAACTGATCCGAATCCTGATGCAGCCGACCTGGAAAACATGATGCGTCAGTCGATCCAGCTGATTGCCCGCTTCCCGATTATCGTCGGGCACGCACACGCCGTCAAGCGCCACTATTTCGACAACGACAGCCTGTACCTTCACCGTCCGCAGGAAAACCTCTCGATTGCCGAGAACTTCCTGCACGCGCTCCGCCGCGATGGCACATTCACCGAAGAAGAAGCCCGGCTGCTCGACCTGTGTCTGGTTGTCCATGCCGAGCATGGCGGCGGTAACAACTCCACATTCAGCTGCCGCGTCCTCTCGTCCACCGGAACCGACACCTATTCTGCCATCGCTGCAGCGGTCGGCTCTCTGAAGGGCCCGAAGCACGGCGGCGCAAACGCGCAGGTCATGCGCCAGTTTGAAGAGATCAAAGCGTCCGTCTCCGACTGGACCAACGACGACGAGCTTGCCGCCTACCTGACAAAAATCCTTCACGGTGAAGCCGGAGACGGCTCCGGCCTGATCTACGGTCTCGGCCACGCGATCTATACGCTTTCCGATCCGCGCGCCGTCATGCTCAAGCGCTCGGCCAGGCAGCTGGCTGCCAAGACGAAGTACGCCGAAGAGTTCGAGCTGCTTGAGCGCATTGAGCGCATCGGTCCGGATGTCTACGCCAATGTCACCGGCAGTTCCAAGGCCATGTGCGCCAATGTCGACTTCTATTCCGGCATGGTCTACAAAATGCTGAACATCCCGCAGGACGTCTATACCCCGCTGTTTGCTGTCGCACGTATCCCCGGCTGGTGTGCACACCGCATGGAAGAAGCGCTGACCGGCGGCCGTATTATGCGTCCTGCCTACAAGGCAGTAGTTCCTCTGGCAAAATACACACCGCTGCAGGATCGCTGATCCATTCCCCGTGTTAAAACATTGTATGAACGGAGTTCTGTCCACATGAAACGTGCACTTAAAATCATCATCCCGCTGCTGCTCGCACTGATTATTGCCGGCGGTGCGGCGTGGTATCTTCTGCTGTACCGTCCGAATCTGACGGCAGATTACTACATCTCCCGCGCTGAAACAGCGATTTCCGAGGGTCGTTATTCCCGCGCAGTCGAATATTATAAGACAGCCGAGGAGCTCGACGGCAGCAATCGCGATATCCTCATGGCGATTGCAGACACCTACCGCATCAGCGGCAACTATACCAAAGCCGAGTACACGCTCGTGCGTGCGATCTCCCTGTATCCGGATGAGCTGAATTTTTACACGAAGCTCTCCCGCGTCTATGTGGAGCAGGACAAGCTGCTCGACGCCGAACAGATGCTTTCCCATGTTGCAAACGATTCAATCCGCGCCCAGCTTGCAGAGCTTCGCCCGGAAGCGCCGGTGCTCACACCGGGAAGCGGCTATTACAATGACTAT
>CAZUKJ010000133.1:0-4873 GCA_964620855.1 uncultured Oscillospiraceae bacterium | reverse complement strand
CGGAATTGCCGCCGATTGCCTGCAGGATCAGGCGGTATTCGCCGTCGGTCGGCACACGCAGGTAGCCGTCCCAGGTGTAGGCGTCGCCGTGGACGAAGGCCGTGCCGTCGGCGGAGTTTTTATAGGTGCGGTTGACTGCGCCGTCGATCGTTCCGCAGGTGAATTCCACGGCAGCGTCGACGCAGCAGAACGAGCCGGTTTCATGGCCGGGCATGTCGGCGGCCAGCTCGTTCGCCCAGTTCGGGAGGAACGGGATCGGCTCATCGTCCTCGTCTGCGGTGGCTGTGCCCTTGAACTCCACGCCGTTGCCGCCGGCGGCTGCGCCGGGGAAAAGAACCGGTGTGATATTGGAGGCGTCGACGCCGTAGGTGCGGACGAGACCGGGGCTTGTGCAGGCTGCATCCTGATACAGGCAGTCGGACGGGATCGTTGTGCCGAACAGGTTGAATCCGGCGCTTGCTTCGATGTTTGCGTCCTCCCCACAGAGGCCGCGCAGCGCCTGCACCGGCGGACACATGCGCGAAATACGGCCGTAGGAGCGCTCCTGACCGGAGCCGGAAAACAGCGTCAGCGCGCCCGGCCCGATCATTGCAACGGTGTTTTCGCCCGTGTAGTCCGCGGGGGTGAGCGGAAGAGCGCCGTTGTTTTTCAAAAGGACTGCGCCCTTGCGCGCGACTTCGGCGCAGACTTGCGCGTTGCGGTCCAGAAGCCCACCCGCAACGGCTTCCTCATAGCGGTCGCGCAGCGCAATCGGCTCGGTGCGGCCCGGCTCGGCGATGACATTGCCGTCAGCATCGAGCGCAACGAGCGCGAGATAGCCCACCGTGCCGAGACCCCAGAGCACATGGCGGACGGCGGCGTCCACATCGTCCCAGCCGACGCGGCCGCGTTCGATTCCGCGCAGGATGCGCTCGTTGGAGTTGTATGCGCCGACCGGCATCTCCATGTCCATGCCCTTGGCAAGTGTCAGCGCGTGATTGGAGCCCCAGTCGGACATGACGAAACCCTGATAGTTCCAGTAGTCGCGCAGGACGGTTTTTTGCAGATAGGCGCTGCCGGAGGCATAGGCGCCGTTGATCCGGTTGTAAGAGCACATAAATGCACCGGCGTCCGACGCAGCGGCCTCAAACGGCGGGAAGTACAGCTCATGCAGCGTCTGCTCATCGACGAGCTGGTCGACAGCGTTTTGTGGGTCGACGCCGACGGATGCAACGGCAAAATGCTTGACGGTGGCAATGACATGCTGATCCTGAATACCGCGCGTCTCGTCGACGGCCAGCGATGCCGTCAGGAACGGGTCTTCGCCGAGCATGTCCCTGTTGCGGGAGAAGTGCTGCGTCCGCACGAGATCGTACTGCGCGCCAAGCTGCGTGTTGCCCGAGACGGCAAAGTTTTCGCTGCCTGCAACCGTGCCGTAACGGTAGGCCAGCTCCGGGTCCCACGCGGAGGCCAGCATCTCCTGAATGGGCAGCCCGGTCGTCTCGTAGATCGAGGTGACGCCGGCCGGGCCGTCGTACATCCGAAGCTCCGGGATGCCCAGCCGCGGCACGCCGGCAAGGTAGCCTGCGTTGGCGACCCGCTTGCCCTGCGGATTTTCGCCGCCATGGCAGAGGCTGAGCTTTTCCTCCGGCGTCAGGGCGCGCAGCAGTGCATCGATTTTGCGATCGAGTGCTTCGCCGGATTCCGGCCGGAGCATCTCGGGTTCTATATAACGGGGATAGGTCATGGTGTCTCCTCCTCGATGAATTCTTCTTCTCGTATCATACCACACCGGACGAAAATTGGGTATCGCTGCAACGGCGGCAGAATACTCAAAAATCGGGTGCGGTTTTTCGGCGCATTTTCATAAAAACTGCCGCCATGCGGGATAACCACATGGCGGCAGCATAGTTACATTCAGCAGACCGGAACAATCCAGCCCTTTTCATCCGGAATACGACCCCACTGGATGCCGGTGAGGGTATCATAGAGCTTCTGCGCCGTCGGGCCGATCTCGCCGCCGTTGATGACGGTGTGCAGCTCCTTCCAGCCCATCTCTCCGACCGGAGAGACGACAGCGGCAGTGCCGGTGCCCCAGACCTCTTCAAGCGTGCCGTTGGCGGCCGCTTCAAAGAGCTCCTCGGCAGAAATCAGACGCTCTTCGACGGTCAAACCCCAGTCGCGCATGAGCTCGATGCAGCTCTTGCGGGTGATGCCCGGCAGAACCGAGCCGGTCAGCGCGGGGGTGATGACGACGCCGTTGATCTTGAACATGATGTTCATTGCGCCGACTTCTTCGATATATTTGCGCTCGACACCGTCGAGCCACAGCACCTGTGCGTAGCCGGCTTCCTCGGCTCTCTCACCGGCGCGCAGCGAAGCAGCGTAGTTGCCGCCGCATTTGGTGTAGCCGGTGCCGCCGCGGACAGCGCGAACATCATCGTTTTCCACATAGATTCTGACCGGAGCCAGACCGTTGGCGTAGTACGCGCCGGACGGGCTGAGAATGATGCAGAACAGATACGTTTTCGAGGCGTGCACACCGAGGTGGTTGTCCGTTGCAAAGAGGAACGGACGGATGTAGAGCGAAGTCTCCGGCTCGCTCGGGACCCAGTCAGCGTCGACTTCAACGAGCGTGCGGACGGCCTGAACGAAATCCTCTTCCGGGATTGCCGGGGCGCACATGCGCTCGCAGGAGCTGTTCATGCGGCGGGCATTCTCGATCGGGCGGAAGAGCTGGATCTTGCCTTCGGCGGTGCGGTAGGCCTTCAGACCCTCAAAAAGCTCCTGTGCATAGTGCAGCACCATGCAGCACGGCTCCATCTCGATCGGGCCATATGGGACAATGCGGGCATCATGCCAGCCCTTGCCTTCGGTGTAGTTCATCAGGAACATATGGTCGGTCATGTAGTGACCAAAGCCCAGGCTGCCCTCCGGCTTCTGCTTCGGATGTTCGGTGCGGGTGATCTGGATCTCCATTATCATATCATCCTTCCTGTTGCATGCCCGTTCAGGCGGGATGTAACGCTGTAATAGTTATGGCACTACCATAGCAAATTCCGGCGCGTCTTGCAAGTTTTTTCACGACTTCCTGCGTTTTGCCGAAGTTTTTTTGAATGAAGCGCAAAACAGTTGTTAATTTTTTCGGTGTGCCATTCTCAGACCAGGGAAAAGCGGATCAGATTATAGAGGTTGGTCGCAATGACAAAGAGCATCAGCGCCAGAACCAGCCATTCGACAGTGCGATCGGAGACCTTTTTGGAGATTCTGCCGCCGAGCAGTGCGCCGCCCACACCGCCGCAGGCCATTACGATCATTTGCAGCCATGAAAAATCCGGGATCGTGCCGCGCGCGGCCGAGAGCAGCAGGTTGGCCGCCTGACAAAACAGAACGATAAACAGTGAATAGTTTGCCGCAGGCTTGGCCTGCATTCCGAATAAGAGGAGCAGCGCGGCGACGTTGAACGGGCCGCCGCCGATGCCGATAAACGACGAGACAAACCCAAGCAGCATACCGACGATGCCGACCACAAGGCCGCTTTCGATGCGGTAGGTTTTCTCCTTGCCTTTGCCGCGGCGCAGAACGCTGATCATGACGGCGGTGGTGAGAACGATCAGCGCCGCGGCCTGAAGCTGGCCGAGGAGCGTTTCGCTTTCAAACTGCTGCTTGACGAGATCAAACACCAGCTTGCCGCCGACACCGCCGACGGCCGCGCCGATGGCCAGCGGTACGGCCATGTTCAGATCCAGCTTCATGCCGGATCTGGCCGACCGCACCACAGAAACGACGGTCATGCACAGCACGGTGCAGGTTGAAAGGAAGCTGACGGTGCTCACCGGCAGGATCCCGAGCGCATCGACGACCGGCTTGATGATGACGCCGCCGCCGAACCCGCCGACTGCGCCGAGGGTTGTTGCAATCAGGCAGATCAAAAACAAGGCTGCTGTCAACATAGAATCTCTCCTTCTGAATCTGAGCTGTTCCGGAATGGGAAATCAGGCCGGGGCGGCAGAGCCGCTGCACCAGCAGATCTCAAATGCGCTGCATTGCAGTCCCAGAGACTGCTGCAGCCGCAGTGAGGGCTCGTTGCCCTCGTACACCTGACCGAAGGGCACAGCGCCCTGTGCAAGAAGCTTTGCGATCATCGCATTTTCCAGCGCCCGGGCGATCCCGCGCCGCCGATACTCCGGCAGAACCTCAAGAAGTCCCATCGTGCCTTCCTCATGGATGCCGATAAATCCGGCCGGCTGCCCATCAACAAATGCGCCGAGCATCTGATTGCGCAGCAGGATCGAGCGCAGATATTCCGGATCGTCGACAAGGTGGTAGTGCGCGGAGACAAAGTCCAGTGCATCCGCGCCGAGTGTGCGGATCTCGCAGGAATTGCCGACGACCGGCGGCTCAGGGCGGACATAGGCTGCGTTGCAGCAAAACCCCTCCAGAAAGGCTTCCCGGCCTGCGAGCAGCCGCTCTGCGGCAAAGCGCTGATGCGTTGCAACGAATTCATACGGCTCATCCATCCGGGCAAACAGCCGGTCGGCACATTCAGGAGTGTATGCAGAGTGAAAATAGATGTTTGGGGCGGGCAGATAGACCAGTGCGCCATCCGGCTCGGCGCAGACCAGTCTGCCTTCGCCGCGCCGCAGCGCTTCGGACATATCAATGTGCAGCAGTCGGTCGCGGGCGAACAGCTGCTGTGCCAGTTCCGGGGTGTTCATTGTGCTGCCTCCAGTATTGCGTGCGATAAAAGGGCAGGACACGGCGGATGGCAGGTGCGCATAAAACAGTGAACAGGCGCAAGAGCGCACTTCGATACACCTGTTGGTGTATCGAAGTGCGTCCCTTGCCTCTCCCTTTGGGAGAGGTGGCCGAGCGCAGCGAGGACGGAGAGGGA
>CAZUKJ010000132.1:0-4877 GCA_964620855.1 uncultured Oscillospiraceae bacterium | reverse complement strand
GGAAATAGTGGCTGTTACCCTCGGTGACCTGCGGGTTGGTGCAGGTGACGCCGATCGCCGGGATGCCGGCCTCGCCGAAGGTATCAGAAGCGGCAATGGCAACGGCAGAACCGTAAGAGCCGAGCACGACGGAACAGCCTTCGGAAACCAGCTTGGTTGCCGCGGAGACGGCCTTATCGGTGGAGGACTCGTTATCAGCATAGACGAGTTCGACCTTATATTCCTCACCGCCGAGGGTAACGGTCGGGGTCAGGCTGTTCGCGTATTCCATACCCAGGATTTCCTGTTTGCCGCCGGCGCCGTTGGAGCCGGACTGCGGCTCATAAACGCCGATCTTGACGACCTTTTCGTCACTGCCGCCGGAGCAGCCGGCGATGAGACCGACAACCAGAACAACCACAAGCAACATCGCAAAAATCTTTTTCATGTTTCTTCCTCCTTCTGCTTTTCCCAGGGAAAGGCATTTTGCATTGCGGGTTTGTTTTGCCCTGAAAGACATTTGTCTTTCAGATGATGTGCCCATATAGAAACATTTTTTAAGTTTTGCAAGTCTTTCCTTTCCTTCTTGTAATTTTAATTTCATTTTTCTACCATTGTTTACGCTTCGGACACGATTGGCAAAATCTGTTCTTGAGCGGTGTACATTTGAAAGAATTGCACGAAAAATACGCACGCCGCAGCAGAGCGTCGCTGCGGCGTGCGTCGATCACACGGCCTGGTTTGTCTTTCTATCTTCTTTTTTTACGGAATTACCGGAAAACTCAGCGTTACTTTGAACAGATCCGCGTCGCAGGAAATGCCCAGAGTTCCGCCCTGCAGCTCTGTCAGGCTCTGCGCGATGGACAGCCCCAGGCCGCTACCCTCCGTGCTGCGTGAGCTGTCCGCCCGCACGAATCGTTCCAGCAGTTCTTCTGCCGATACATCCAGCTCATAGCACGACGTATTTTTGAAAGTAATCACTGCCGCTCCGTCATTTTCTTCTAAATTGAGATAGACGCGTGTCTGCGGCTGTCCGTATTTGCAGATGTTGTTCATCAGATTGTCAAACACCCGCCAGAGCAGCCGTCCATCTGCCATGATCCGAAGACGGTTCTCCTCCGGCTGACGAACGATCAGTCGCAACCCAGTCGACTCCAGACGCTTCTCATACTCCCCTGCCGTCTGCGCCAGAAGCACACCGACCTCACAGGGTGCCAGATTGACCTCCAGATTGCCGGTGGACGCCTTCGATGCCTCCACCAGATCAGCAATCAGCTTTTTCAGTCGTTCTGACTGCCGCTGCAGCACCTCGCAATACTCCGTGATCTTTTGGTTTTCCGTCGGTTCTGCTGAAATCAGGTCTGCATAGTTGATAATCGACGTCAGCGGTGTTTTGATATCATGTGAGACATTTGTAATCAGTTCGGTTTTCAGCCGCTCACTCTTCATGCGTTCTTCCACAGCCAAACTCATGCCGACTGCGATACTATTGAGATTATCACCATGCTGTTTAAAATCCCAGAACATCCCCGCCGTATCAACCTGATAAGTCAAATCGCCGTCTGCCAGCGCTTTACCGCCAAACTGCAGCTTTCTCAGGATCAGTGCAATATAAATCGCACCGCCGCCCAGAAGAATTGTTTCGATCAACCAGATCGGCAGCAGCGCCGTCGATCTCCAGCATACCAGAATCGCAAACAGGTTGACCGCACTGATGCTTACAGTCACCGCCGCTGTTTTCCTGACAAGCGGGATTCCACGCACCAGCCCACGGATTCCGACGGCGGCACTGCGCACACCGCGGAGGAGCCATTGAACTGCCTTCCACAGTCGAATAGCGCAGACTTTTACAATCTTCCAGCCGAGTACTGCTATGTATTTGATCGCCTTCCACAGCCAGGTGACAACAACCTTCACGATCTTCCAGCCAAGTACCGCCATGCTGCAGATAATCGTATTCTTCCACCAGCGGCCCTGCTTGAGCCGCACAGAAAAGCTCATGCACCAGCCGAGCAGGACTGCGGCCATAACTAACGCGGCAAGCGCATATAAGATCACAGCCACAAGCACATCCGAAGTCGCCGTGGAAATATTGTAGCTTAATTCTACTACGAGAGCCACAGCCAGCCCCTCAAGGCCGACAACCGCCGCCGTCAGCACATCAAACGGCATCCGATTGGCCACACCGGGTGACAGCTCCTCTCTGTCGTTTCTGCGGCCTGCGCCAACCATCAGCAAAACAAACAGAACTACGGCAATCAGCATCGATGCCGCACCGACATAAAACACAGCAAAACGCAGACTGTAAGCCAGCTCTGCCCAGTAGGCAGTCAATGCGTACTCATCCTGAACCGGGAAACCCTCTCGGAAATCTGCACGGATGTAATATGCCGCCTCTTCTTCCGATCGGAAAACATCCTCGTACGGTGTGCGAGTGAAATACTTCCAATCCGAAAAACGGAGCGTTTGCTGCATCTGCTCGTCACAGTTCGTCGCCAGCAACTCTCCCGCCTCGTTATAGACCGCCCAGATCAGGTTTCCTTCGCCGTAGACATCCTGCAGCATCTCCCAGTCCTCGCGGTTGGCAATGGAACAGATGGCATACCGCTGACTCAACGACTGACTCCAGAGAATATCATCACGGAATTCCGCTTCTGTTTTGGTATATGCATCGCCGGCAGACAGCAATACCGCACCAATCACGCAGCCAACTGTCAGTACAAGCGTCACAACCACAAGAATAAACGCCGCCAGCTTAAATGGCAGTGTATAGATCACAGTTCGCTTCATGGCCGGTTTCCTTTCTCCATTTTGTAGCCCTGACCCCAGAGCACCTTGAGATAGCGTGGCTCAGCAGGATCAAATTCCAGTTTCTCTCGCAGATGACGGATGTGCACCGCAACTGTGCTCTCGCTGCCATACGGCTCCTCTTTCCACACGCGGCGGTAAATCTCTCCGGGCGAGAACACGCGGTTCGGATTTTCCATCAGCAATTTCAGGATCTCGTACTCTTTCGGCGTCAACTGGACCAGTTCTCCGTCGAGCCGCACTGATTTTTCCCTGTCATCGAGTTCTATGCCTCCGACCACCAGCATTTCGGGTTTTCGGTCTGCACCGCCGAGCTGTAGATACCGGCGAAGCTGCGAGCGCACGCGCGCCATAACCTCCATCGGATGAAACGGCTTGGTGATATAGTCATCCGCACCGACATTCAAGCCGAGGATCTTGTCGGCATCCTCGCTTTTTGCTGTGAGCAAAATGACCGGGACATTGCTCATCTCGCGGAGCTTGACCATCGCGGAAATCCCATCGAGTTCCGGCATCATAATATCCATCAGCACAAGATGAATCTCGTTGGTTTGAAGCACCTCAAGCGCCTGCGCGCCCGTATACGCTTCATGCAGGCAGTAATTCGGATCCTTCAGATAAATCTTGAGCGCACTGACGATATCGCGTTCATCATCGCAGATCAAAATATGATACATCCACTCTCCTCCTCCCGACTCCATCATACTGCATCTGTATATTAAAAATAAACAGGCAGGCGGTTTAAGTTTTTATTAAGTTTCTCCGGAAAATAAAAAAAAGACGAATCCCAAAAGGGATTCGTCTTTGGAGCGGGTGACGAGGCTCGAACTCGCTACCTCCACCTTGGCAAGGTGGCGCTCTACCGGATGAGCTACACCCGCAACAGCAAGAATCATTATACACACTTTTTTTCAAAAGTCAAGCACAATTTTATTCCTGCGGTAATTTTTTCTCACGGTTCTTCCGTCTCAATTTCTGTTTCTGCTTCCGATTCCCCTGGCTCTGTAGTAACCGGCTCCGGATCGGCAGGTTCATCCGGAAGCTCCGGAATCGGATGAATCTTTTCATCACTCGTCTGCTCCGGCTGTGACTCGCACGCCGGATACGCAGCAACATCCCAAGTATACTCCAACTCCATCGCAGCATCGCTGCTCAGCCTTGCCGACTCATAGCCGCTGCCAATGTCCCTCAGCAGATCTACATGGAAATAGTCACCCTCGAGCGCTACAATGTTCCAGCTGTAGGGTACGTTGTTGTATCGTCCACTGACGCACATACAATCAATGCCAGCCAGATCCATCAGGTATTTCAGTGCAAGTGAAAGGCTCTGGCTGCTGACCGAAGCGCCGCAGAGCGTGTCATATACCAATGCCTGCTCATCGAGCTGTGCTTCGCCGCCCAGCGCAATCAGCCGCTTGGAAAGCTGGGAAAACGCTTCTGTTTCATCCATCGTGCTCAGGCCCAGCACCAGCCGCTGAGCCGTCTGCACCAGTTGCTCCCGCTCATTCTCCCGCGTCTCACCATCGCGCGTGTAGGTGAAGTTGAAATTCAAAATTCGCTGTACGCCTGTTTTGGGATACAACTCCACAGAGATTGTCGGCAGCTCAGAAAAAGCAGCCGGGTTTTCGGTGTAGCATTCTTCAAGCAGCGCGCTATAATCCACCTCGGCATAGCTGGAGACTCGAAGTGCACACGCCTCGTCTCCATTCAGCAGTGCCTGCACGACGGCTTCACGCAGCGCAGCTGTTCCGTTGACACGTTCAACCGCCTGAATTTCCGCCTGTGTCCGGGCAAAAGTGATATAGATGTGGATCTCGTAATAAGAGACGATTTTGGTGCAGTCGTGTGTCATATAGTCGACCGCATACGCGCCAAGCGGGTCTGATTTTGCAACTTCGTACGCCGCATTGGAAAGATCATCTTCCAGATCGCCATCGTACTGATAGACGCGGATAACACCGTATTCCACATGGTTCTCTACAAAGCTCAGGATTGCATTTTTCAGGCTGAGAAAGTTTTCCGCCGTCAGTGCATCCGATCCCTCGTCGATCGTATAATCCTCATCGTGCACGGTGACAGAGAGGTAATCG
>CAZUKJ010000131.1:0-4905 GCA_964620855.1 uncultured Oscillospiraceae bacterium | reverse complement strand
TTTCTCTCCCTCAGTCAGCCGTACCGGCTGACAGCTCCCTCATCAGAGGGAGCCTTGGCGCTGTGCATATTAAGCAACCGAGCGAAGAGAGGCTCTTGGCACCTCGTAGAGGGAGCCTTATTAGGCGCGGTGCAAAAACGATGTTGGAGAGGTTCGCATCCCGTGTTTTTTATGCGCGATAGACGCACCGGCCGCCCACATAGGTGGCGCAGACGGGGATGCGGCTGATCGTTTCGGGGCTGACGGACAGCGGATCGTCGCCGAGCACCACGAAGTCGGCCAGCATACCGGGACGGATCTGCCCCTTGCGCTGCTCTTCAAAGCTGGCATACGCGCCGGCCGAGGTGTAGCTGTCGATCGCCTGCTGCGCCGTGAAGGCTTCGGCGGGCAGATACGGGCCGTCGCCGGAGAGCGTGCAGCGGGTGACGGTGCATTGAATACCGGCCAGCGCGTTGGGCAGCTCCACGGGGCAGTCCGTGCCGTTGCTCACCGTTGCGCCGGTCTGCGAAAGCGTCTTCCAGCAGTAGCTCGTGGAGGCCAGCTCCGCGCCGACGCGCTGCTCGACAATGTGAATATCATAGTCGAGGAAAATGCTCTGCGCGTAGACATGCAGGCCCATGGCCGCGATTTTGGCGAGCTGGTCGGGGCGGGTGATCTGGCAGTGCACGACGCCGTGGCGGTGATCGCTGCGCGGATTGGCCTGCAGCGCCTTTTCCAGCGCCTGCAAAACCCGATCCAGGCAGGCGTCGCCGATGGTGTGAACGGCCGTCTGCATCCCTTCGGCGTTGGCGTAGCCGATCATTTCGTCGAAGACTTCCTGCGAAAAGACCGGAAGCCCCACGGTGTCGGGATCGTCGGCATACGGACGGCTCAGGTATGCCGTGCGCGCACCAAGTGCGCCGTCGCCAAGCATCTTCAGCGGCCCGATCCTGAAAAAGTCCGTGCCGGTGCCGGTGCGGTTTCCGGCTTCCACAAAGGCCTTCAGCGCGGGCAGGGAGGAGAAGTTGCTCTGCTCGCAGACGCGGACGGTCAGCTCGCCGGACTGCTCCAGTGCGCGGAACGCATCGTTGACGGCCTGCCATGGCAGGTTGTGAAAGACGCCGTAGTCGTCGCTCTGGCAGCTTGTGACGCCGTAGCTGTTGAGCGATTTGCAGGCCGCGCGGAGCATGTCCTTGAGCTCCTCCTCGCCGGGGGCGGGGAGGGCGTTGATGACATAGTCCATGGCGTTGTCAAAAAAGACGCCGTTGGGCTGACCGTTTTCCATCACGATCTGCCCACCGTCGGGGCAGGGGGTGTCCGCCGTGATGTTCAGAAGCTCGAGCGCCTTGCTGTTGACGACCAGCGTGTGTCCGCAGGCGCGCGTCGCCAGCACAGGCCGCTCGGTGCTGACCTGATCGAGATCCCAGCGGTTGGGCATGCGGTCAATGTCGGTAAAATAGTCGTGATTCCAGCCGCAGCCGACGATCCATCCGCCGCGGCCTGCCGGATGCTCCGCGGCATACTCACGCAGACACTGCAGCATGTCCGCAAGGCTGCCGGTGTGCGCGTGCAGCGGGGCGGCGTAGAGCGCCTGACCGTAGTTGAGCAGGTGCATATGGCTGTCGTTGAAGCCGGCGCAGACAAACTGGCCGCCGAGATCGACGGTATCTGCGTCGCCTCCGGCTGCGGAAAGCGCTTCGGCGCTGCTGCCTGCGAAGGTAAAGCGGCCGTCTTCCACGATGAATGCTTCCACCAGCGGCATTGCGCCGGTGTAGACGCGGCCGCCGTAATATACGGTTTTCAAGAGATACCACTCCGTTTCTTTCCGGCAGGCGTCGCCGCCCTGCCGACCAGGGGATGCTTTATTATACCGCCTCCGCCCGCCCGCGTCAATCCTGAAGGGTGCAGCTTGGTAAGGGTGTATGTTTTCAGCAAAGTAAAGGCGTATCATTCTAGGGGTGTTTGGAAAGAGAAAGAACAGGGAACAATCTGATCCCTGTTCTTTCTTCAAGAATTATTTTTTTTCGTAAGTCACTTCAAGACCATCATCGGGATGATATGTCCAAGATACTTTGTATTTATCATTTTCTGCGCTCTGACGCCCCATAAGGGCAGTGGTATTCATCATTTGGGAATACACAGAACCATTAAATCCCAATTCTTCGTTTGCATATTTAATGGCTTCCAATGCGTTCTTCTGCGTGTTGGGAAGCAGGAGTGCTACCAGGGTTTCATCCATGTTCTCGTATTCGTCAGGATATGTATCAAGCATAAAGTAGTCGCCGCTTCCGGAAACCCTACCTGCAATCTGAACACACTCATTTTTTACTTTCTCGAATTTCGACGGAAGGAAGACCACAAGCGCAATGGCAATCACTGCAACCGCAGCTGCGGCAATCATTACGATCTTTTTCTTGGAAATTTTGGGCTTTGCTTTTGCCGGGGTATCCGCAGCAGCCTCGGATTCCGAAGCAGTATCTGTCGGAATGTCATTGCCTGAAATCTGTACCTCTTGTGTTTCGTTCAACAGTTCTTCATGCTCTGCAATCTGTTCGTTCATAATCTAACTCTCCTTTGTTCTCTGATTTTTTCAATTTCAAGCGCATACATTCCAGATTTTTCTGTTGCGCCAATGAACGAGGACAACCCATGAGCCGTTTGGCGTTCATCTGTTTTCAATAAGCTTGGCATCACTTATATTTAACTTGGCCGATCACATAAATTCTCTCTTTTCTGATATTTCACATTATAGCATCTTTAGGTTAATAATGTCAACCTCAGGGCGCTTATCGTTTAATCCGAGAGTTCATATAATTATCCTGAAATTTAACTGTTGGGGTGAGAATATGAGCGAAGTAGATTTGACGGGCATCGGAAAGCGCATACAAAGCCGGAGGAAACAGCAAGGCTATACGCAGGAACATCTTGCGGAATTGATGAATGTGTCCATTCAAATGGTATCAAATCTTGAAAGAGGGAATAAGGCAATCCGCATTGATAATCTAATCAATTTGAGCCGAATTTTAGAAATTAGCACCGACTATATCCTGACAGGAAAAGCAACATCGGATGATAATGAAGCATTGACTTCCCGCATTGCTCAACTTTCGCTCAAAGACAGAAAAATGATTGAAATGTTGGTTGAATACTGCCAGACCGAAGACGGATAACATGAAAGAAACCAAAAAGAGACATCCCTAGCTGCGTCCTCATAAGAAACCATAGTCCCTTCCCTTGGCCATTTGCGGCATTTCTTCGTTGTTTTTTCTTGCGTTACATCCAGTAGCACGGCGAAAAAACGCCTTGAACTGCCGCAAAGCGCCGGCGGGAATGGCTGAAAACAGTTCCGGACCACAAGCACATGCTTGTGGTCCGGAATCTATGTTTTCTTATTCGGACTCCGCTTTCGGGTGTCTTTTCTTTTTCTGTGGAGCGTACAATCAGTTGATACAATCTTTCGGCTTCATACAATGCAACACCTCTTGATACAGCGTAACAGTCAAGTCATTATTGCCAAAAGGGTGCGTACCCTTCTTCAATCATCTCGATTTCGCCTTTCAGCAGGGAATTCATGCAGTCCAGGTCAAACCAGCGGTAATCCCAGGGCATTATTCTCTCCTGGTAGTAGATTGGCTCGTCTGTCATCCCGTTTCGGTCAATCTGCGCAACCAGCTCCGTCAGTTCCTCGCAGGACATATCATCGATCATTCCCCGCCCTGCACCATCCAGAACATAGGGGTACCGTCTGCTCCGACCACGCTCCATGTCTGCAATGTCGACCAATTCCAGCCAGAAGGTTTGCGTTGTTCCAAAATCGTAGTCCATCCGGATTCGGTCACCCAGCTTTAACCCCAATTGATGCAGCTTGAAATCTGCCATATCGATCTGTTCGAACGGTATATCCTCATTGGGAATCTCAAACCGACCATCGTCATAGTAGAATTCAAACAAATGGTATGCCATCGTATCAAAGGCCGCCAGCACCAAATAACCCAACTGATCCAGTCGGTAATTGGAGGACACTTCCGCCTTGCGCCATATTTTCTGCTCCAGGCCTTCGTAAGTGATGTGAAATGTATATACTTTTGCAGCCATACATCAACCCTCCGTCAAAGCACTCAGATCGACCTCATACTTCATTTCTTTGGGTGCCTGGAAGGGTTTTGCAAACATAATCATGTACCAGGGATAGTACCAAATGCCATCAACCGACTCCACATTACCCTTGCAAAATACTGTGGATTTGCTAAACTTCCAGCCTTCCACTTTACGGATCTTATTCAGAGCAGAATGTGTTTTATAATCGTTACCAGATTTTGCTTCCACCAGTTCAATGCCCATTCCGTTCTGAATCACAAAGTCAATTTCGCCGGTACGCTTGCCGTCAAAGTAATTCAGATGGAAACCGTTGCATTTCAGTTGCTGTGCCATCAGGTTTTCCAGAATACTGCCCATATTGATCTGAAGCTCGCCGTTCAGGATTCCAAACTGGACATTCTCCATACAGGCGGCGCACAGCAGTCCGGTATCGCCCATAAAGAGTTTGAACATATTATGCTTTTCATTCAGACGCAGCGGAGGTTGGGGTTCTCCAACATTATAGCAAGGAAGTGCCACCCCAGCATCCGACAGCCAGTTGAAGCTGTCAGCATACCGTTCCTGACGTCCCTTGGGATTGATGGCAGTCAGAATAAACCGACGGTTCTTCTCGTTCAACTGTGCTGGAATGCTGTCAAAAATCGCCCGGATCTTCATTTTGTCATTTCCCTGAGCATACTGGCTGATATCCAGGCGATACAGTTCCAGAATCTCCGTCTGCCGCGCAATTACCCGTGCAATATCGTGGGTGTCCACATAGGTCTGTACCACATCCGGCATTCCACCCACAACAATGTAGCTGTAAAACAGTTTACACATAGTCTGATG
>CAZUKJ010000130.1:0-4989 GCA_964620855.1 uncultured Oscillospiraceae bacterium | reverse complement strand
GAATTCGCTGCGCCGAAGCCATCCTTAAAAACGGATAAATTCAGGCAGTCTATTTTCAGATGCCTGTCTTTTTCTCAAAACATGCAAAGAAGGGAGTGATGCAAACTGCATCACTCCCTGTTTTTTAAAATGTGCAGACTTCTTCTACCGGAGGTGCTGCAGGCGTCACGCTGACAGCAGTTAAAACCGGCCCCTGTCCGCCTTTGTAGAGGACATGCCGTTTCAGTTCGATTTTCGCCTCTACGCGAACCCACGAGCGCTGCTGAAGCTGGCCGCTTTTGGGCCAGCGGCACGGCAGACCCATAAATGTAATGTCATCGGCACAGCAGGTCATCACGAAGCGGCCGGGCGCAAACTGCTTGTCCTTGTCGCGGCGGAGATGCGCAACCTGCGCAAGAAAGCGGACCGTTTTGCCGTGGTACTTCTTCGGCTCTTCCCCAATATCGCGGTAAAAAAGTGCATAATCGTCGTCGCCGATCTCGATCACCGGTTTGGTGATATCAAACGGCAGCGGATCTTCGATCGTGTCATACTCGGATGAACCGTCTGTGTAGTCGTATGCGATTTCCACTCGGCGGTTCAGCGCACGCGCGAGCTTGTGGTACGGCATGATATCACAGCCCTTTTTCAGGCGGTTAAACACCACCATCTCACAGCCGGAAAGTTTATCGACAACCAGCTGGCGCATATTCTGATTATAGCTCATGATGGTCGAGCCATCGGCAAACATGACTTCCTGATAGACCTCCCAATCATCCGGGAGAACCTTATAAAAGTCAGAAACGAGCTGCATACCGTTAAGCTCCGCAACCACACGTTCCGCTTTGTGGCGTTTAGCCAGAGCGCTGAGCTTATCCGGCGTCAGGTTTGCCTGTTCTTCAATCTGTTCAATATAGACATTGTGATGCGGATAGGTGGAGATATCGTATTCCTCGACACCTTCCTCGCACACCAGCAGCAGCGTACGCTCACCCGAATTGAACCGTTCGTCTTCGAGCGTTTCCTGGATGAATTTTGTCTTACCGGACTCCAGAAATCCGGTAAACACATAAACAGGAATTCCCATATCAGACACCAAAGAGCGTGTGGAGCGCTTCTTCATTCAGCTTTGACCCAATGACGCAAAGCTTGCCGGTAACATCTGCACCACCGACACGAACTTCGCACTCGCCCGGAACATAGTCGAAGTGGAACCACTCGCTGTCAACACCGGCAACGATACCCTTGGCGCGGAGGACAGTGCCGTATTTGTTGTTGTCGTCGAGTTCCTCCATTGCTGCCTCAAGCTGCTCTTTTGTGAACTTTTTAGCCGTCTCAACACCCCAGCTCGCAAAGACCTCGTCAGCATGATGATGGTGATGATGGTCATGGTCGTGGCAGCCGCAGGAGCACTCCTCACCATGGTCATGGTCATTATGGTGCTCGTGACCGTGGCAGCCACAGTCGCAATCTTCCTCATGATCATGGTGATGGTGCTCATGGTCGTGGTGGTGTTCATGGTCGTGGTGGTGCTCATGGTCGTGGTGGTGCTCATGGTCGTGGTGGTGCTCATGCTCATGATGATGCTCATGATCATGGCAGCTGCAGTCACAATCTTCCTCGTGATCATGGTGATGATGCTCATGAACATGACCGCAGACCGGGCAGGTCTCTTCTGCCATTGCAGCAAGATCCGAAGCCAGAGTTCTGCCCTGCTCCATTGCAGTGCGCAGCTGCGCACCAGTCAGCTCATCCCAGGGCGTAGTCACGATCATGGCTTCCTCGTTCTTCTCGCGCAGCATGGCCACGACGGATGCCAGCTTGTCCTCCGACATCGACTGTGTACGGCTGAGAACGATCGTACCGGCATGTTCAATCTGGTTGTCATAGAACTCGCCGAAGTTCTTCATATACATCTTGCAGCGCTGCGCGTCAGCAACCGTCGTCCGGCTTCCGAGAACGACCTCGTCAGAGGTGACTTTCTCAACCGCAGCCACAACATCCGACAGTTTGCCGACGCCAGACGGCTCGATCAGGATCCGGTCGGGATGATAGGTCTCGATCACCTGCTCGAGTGCACGACCGAAATCGCCAACCAGCGAGCAGCAGATGCAGCCGGAGTTCATCTCCGTAATCTGCACACCGGCCTCCTTAAGGAATCCGCCGTCAACAGCAATTTCGCCGAATTCGTTCTCGATGAGAACAAGCTGCTCTCCCGCATATGCCTCGGCAATCAGCTTCTTGATCAGCGTCGTCTTGCCCGCCCCGAGAAAGCCGGAGAACACATCAATTTTCGTCATAGTAATACACCTTCAATTACTGTAAAATTTCAACTAAATATTATACCACGTTTTTTCCTGATTGCAAGTAGCCGCAAAGCGTATCGTAGTTGCCTTATAAGCTCGTTCATCGTTTATCCCGATAATTGACCTCAATACCGGAATTTGCTAAAATTGATCCTAATGATGAAACAGAATCTGGAGGTAATCAAGCAGCAATCTGGAGAAAAAGCACGGATGCTTTGATTCCGAGCCGCATGCACTTCACTATGGCTCCGACGAGAGCGATTTGGACGAGATCTGTGAGCAGATCAAAAATATGGTGAACACCCTTTGACACGCAGCACAACCGGGCGGCCAATCTTGCAATGAGACCGGTATTATGATACCATAACATAAACCAAAAGAAAGGCGTGGCGCAGCATGATTCTCTCCGGCCGTGAAATTGAACGTCATATTGGAAAAGATATTTTTATCGAGCCATTTGACGCAAAGAATCTGAATCCCAACAGCTACAATCTGACTCTTCACGACAAATTACTCGTGTATGATCATGATATACTGGACATGAAGCAGCAAAATCCTGCGCACGAAATCACGATCCCGCCGGAAGGGCTGCTGCTAGAGCCGGGAAGACTCTACCTCGGCAGGACACGCGAATACACCAAAACTGAAAACTTCGTTCCGATGCTCGAAGGCCGTTCGTCCACCGGGCGGCTCGGCCTGTTTATCCACGTCACAGCCGGTTTTGGTGACGTTGGCTTTTCCGGCTACTGGACGCTGGAGATCTTCTGCATCCAGCCGATCCGGATTTATCCGGGCGCGGAGATCTGCCAGATTTACTATCACAGCATCCTCGGTGATTACGAAAAGTATCACTCCAGGAAGTATCAGAACAACACGGATATCCAGCCGAGTATGATGTATCTGGACTTTATAAGCGACGAAAAGTAACCTTTTGTTACGCATTTGTTCCTGTCTCTTTGTTGTATTTTCCCAGAAGTCATGTTATACTTTTGGTGAATCTGCAAACTACAAGGAGAGGATTTGATTCAGTATGCGTCGGAGAACGATCCGCCTGCTGCTGACCGGCACAATTTTTGCCGTGATGCTGCTGACCGGCTGTTCCGGCTCGATCAGCGAAACCGTCACCTCCCAGTCGTACGAGCTCATCTGCGAAACCATCTCAGAAACCAAGCAGACAACCATCTCCGTTGGCGACAGCGCTACAGCAACACTCAATGCCGCAATCAGCCACAAAGGCGGCTCACTGTCCATTCGGATCTTCAACGAGCTTGACGATGTGATTTATTCCGGCAACGATATTGCCGCTTCCAACAGCTTCACACTTCTGCTTGAAGGTCCTGCTGAGTATACACTCGAACTGAACATGACCCGATTCACAGGCAACTGCAGCTTCAGCTGGGAAACCGTTGGTGCGCTGATTCCGGAAGAACCGGAACCGATTGAGGACACCACAGCACAATCCGAAGACTCAGACGATACAACTGCTGCTGTTTCTACGGATGTTGTTATCACAAACACTTCCGATACCGAACCGGACCATGCGGAAGAAGCCCCGGCAGAAGAAACGCCGGAGGTTTTCACTCCCAATTGGAACAGCAAATACGAAAATGCGGACATTGGTGTCACAATCGAATTCTTCCTGATGGACAGCAACTTTGTTGAATTTCAGATCACCGGCCTCGGTTCTGTTATTACTTCTACCGCGCAGATTATGGAAGATGCACCTGAGAGTGCATCGTATCACTACGGCGATGAGATCGAATTGGTTTTCCGACTTACGCAGTCCAATCTGATTATCACGCAGACCGGAACCAGCAGTCTTCTGCCGGAGTCCATCGCCGGTGAATATCTCCCAAGCGAACCACAATCCGAACCGTAAACTCTGACCGCGGCTCCTTGGCTGCGGTCAGACTCTTAAAATATATTTTCCACAGAAAGAAGGGATTTTCATGCGTCATTGGGTTGCAAAATTTTACTACGATGATGATCCGAATGAAGAAGCCATCCGCATCGGTTACGAAGGTGTTGAAGCCGGTTTTGCTGTGCTGACCGACGACGGTACGGACGATGACCTTGGCGTCTACATGACCGTCGAGGAAGCGCTTGACCGTATCGAAATGCTGTTTGGCGACTTCAAGACCTTCCAGTGGCTGAAGTAAAGGAGGTCTCCATCCATGGCTGACGCCGTTAAGATCATGGCAAAAAACCGCAGCGCCTACCACGAATACTTTGTAGAGGAGACCTACGAGGCAGGAATCGAGCTGTACGGCACCGAAGTCAAGTCCATCCGGCTTGGTACGCTCAACCTCAAAGAAGCATGGTGCGGTATCACCGACGGAGAATTGTTTATCCGTCAGATGCATATCAGTCCTTATGAAAAGGGCAATATCTTTAACAAAGACCCAATGCGGCCGCGAAAGCTTCTGATGCATCGCCGCGAGATCAACCAGCTCTACGGTAAGGTCAAGCGGGACGGCTATTCACTCATCCCCCTCTCCGTGTATTTCCGCGGGCCGAGGGTCAAGGTCGAAATCGGTCTGTGTAAAGGCAAAAAGCTCTACGATAAGCGCGAGAGCGCTGCAAAGAAAGATGCGCAGCGTCAAATGGACCGCGCAATAAAAGAAAGGAATAACTAACATGGACATCAAGCAGAATCCTGTCGCCACCATCGAAATGGAAAACGGCGGCATTATCCAATGCGAAC
>CAZUKJ010000129.1:0-4996 GCA_964620855.1 uncultured Oscillospiraceae bacterium | reverse complement strand
TAATAACCTTCACCATGTGAAATTCCTCCTTTAAACATCGGCTGGGAGCCGTTTCGTGTGTAGGTATTCTATCATTTCTGGCGGGTATTTTCAACCGTTTTCTATCATTTGGTGTATCGTTATTTTTCCGGGCGGCCCAGAAGCCGGAACATATTCTGTTTATAGTGCTCCACACCCGGCTGATCAAACGGATTGACGCCGATCAGATACGCCGAAAGCGCGCAGGACAGCTCGAAGAAATAGAACAGTTCGCCCACTTTTTTGGCGTCGAGCGGGCCGGCGTCGAGCAGGACAACCGGAACGCCGCCGTCGACGTGTGCGTTCACAACGCCTGCGCAGGCCTGACGCTCGACAAAGTCCAGCGTCTTCCCCTCGAGATAGTTCAATCCGTCCAGATCCTTCCAGTCGAGCTCAATGGGCGTTCTCTTCTGCGGCGGGTCAAACTGGATGATGGTTTCAAACATGTTGCGCTGTCCCTGCTGAACCATCTGTCCCATGGAGTGCAGATCAGCGGAATACTCCAGATACGCCGGGAACAGCCCCTTGCCGTCTTTTCCCTCGCTCTCGCCGAACAGCTGCTGCCACCAGCGGCCGAAGTAGGCGAAGCCCGGCTCCCACGAGCAGAGCAGTTCCATGCTCTTTCCGGTTTTGGTGAACAGATACCGGCAGGCCGCATACTGCCAGGCCGGGTTTTCAAACGAACGGATGTTGAGCGTCTCGCGTGCCAGCGACGCACCGGAGAGCACATCTTCGATGGAAATACCGGCGACAGCCATCGGCAGCAGGCCGACGGCGGAGAGCACGCTGTAGCGGCCGCCGACGTCGCGTGGAATGACGAACGACTCCCAATGCTCTTCTTCCGCCATTGCGTGCAGCGCACCGGTGGCCGCATCGGTCGTAACAAAGATGTGTTCCCGTGCTTTCTCTGTGCCGTAGCGGCGTTCCAGCATCCAGCGCAGGCCGCGCGTAGCAATCGCCGGCTCGATTGTCGTACCGGATTTGGAGATAAAGTTGACGCTGAAATCCTTGCCCTCGAGCAGGGCACAAAGCTCCTGCCATGCCCGCGTGGACATGTTGTTGCCCGCAAAAACGACCTGCGGGCGGCGGGTCAGGTTGTGGTTCGCGCCGCACAGCAGTTCAATCGCCGCACGCGCGCCGAGGTACGAGCCGCCGATGCCCACAACGACAAACACATCGCTCATGGCGCGGATGCGGTCGGCCGCGTCCTGAATTCTCCGGCGCTCCTCCGGGAAAATGCGGTCGGGCAGATTGAGCCAGCCCAGATAGTCCGCGCCCTTTCCGGTGCCCTCGGTGATCATATTGTGTGCGTCGAAAATCTCCTGCTCACAGGCGAGCAGGTCCTGCAAACTGATGCCATCCCAAATATTCGAAATATCCGCAGTGATCATACGGTACCTTCTTTCGTAAGGTTTCTGACTTTATGATAACGCATACGGAAGAAAAACACAATCCCGTTTTGCTCATTCGCTCAGGCAGACTGCCCGCAGCAGCTGCAGCGTGACCTGCCACCATGACAGCCGGTCGACAGATTCCGCCGCCACGATGTCGACCTGGCCGAGCAGCTGGCCGTTTGCGCGGATGACCATCGTGCCCAGCGTCTGTCCGGCCTCGACCGGAGCGGTGACAGAGCCGGCCATCTCCACCGTTTTCTCCACGCCCGAAAGCGCGCCTTTGTCCGCAAGGATCGGCGTCGCGTCAGATACAACCGCCCGCACGGTCTGCTGCGTGCCGAGCACCACCGGCACTTCCGGCAGCGCCTCGTCCGGTTCCGTGCTGATCAGGCAGTAGTTGGCAAACCCGTAGTCGAGCAGCGCCTTGGCCGACTCGAAGCGGTTTGTCGACGAATCGCAGTGCATCACCACCGCGATCAGCTCCAGCCCCTCGCGCTCAGCCGAGGCCGACAGGCAATAGCCTGCGCTGCTGGTGTAGCCGGTCTTCAGGCCGGTTGTCCCCTGATAGAAGCGCACGAGCTTGTTCGTGTTTGACAGGCCGAACTGGCCGTCGCGCACCGTGTCCATCCAGATGGTCGTATACTCCCGGATCTCCTCATGACTGAGCAGCTCGCGGCTCATCAGCGCAATGTCATAGGCGCTGGTCAGGTGCTCTCCGGCGTCTGCCGCGTCGTCAAGACCCGTGCAGTTGACAAAGTGCGTGTCGGTCATGCCCAGCTCGGCAGCACGCGCGTTCATTTTCTCCACGAACGCCGCTTCCGAGCCTGCCACGTGCTCCGCCAGCGCCGTGGCGCAGTCGTTGGCCGACGACACGACGACCGACTTGAGCATATCGCGCAGGCTCATCTGCTCGTTCTCTTCGAGATAAATCTGACTGCCGCCCTTGGCCGCTGCTGCCGCAGAGGTCGTTACGGTGTCGTCCCAGCCGATCCGCCCAGCGTCGAGCGCCTCCATGATCAGCAGCAGCGTCATCACCTTCGTCACGCTGGCCGGCGCGAGGCGCTCGTGTGCGTTGACCTCATAGAGCACCGTGCCGGTGGCTGCATCCATTAAGATCGCAGACGGCGCAGAGATCTCCACTGCCGCAGCCTGAGCCGGGATCAGCGCTGCCGAGACCGTCAGCGCCGCCGCCAGAAGCAGGCTTGTCACCCGTTGATACATAAAAAAACATCCCCTTTGCTTCATCGTGCTGGTCAAGCATATGAAACAGAGAGGACGAATATGTAAAACAGTTGTCAGGCGACGATCAGTCTCGAAACCGAGCTGCAGAACGCGGCCACTTCGGATGCGGCGCCGATCACGGCGACCTGCAGGGGCTGCTTCAAATCCAGGTTGAGCACTTCTGTGATCGACCGGGCGTCGACCGCTTGCTCACCTTCGACGACCTCAACGGCGCAGTCAATATCGATCGCTGCGTCGACAAACGCCTTGACATCTTCGAGCGAAGTCAGACGAATTGAGATCTCTCGCATAAGCCACCTCCGAAAAACAACTGTACAAGCGCATTGGCTTGGGTTATAATGAGCAGGGCAAAACCTGCACAACGCGTTCTATTATATGAGAGTCTGCGAAAAAATGCAACTGCCAGCTTTGGCGAATATGTCCTAATCAAGGACAGTAATTTTGGTGATTTTTAACATGAAATTTGGGTTTTATACGTTAGGCTGTAAAGTAAATCAGTATGAGACACAGGCGATGGAGCAGCTTCTGCGTGATCGCGGTCATCAGATCGGTTCGTTTGAAGAAGTCTGCGACTGCTATGTGGTCAACACCTGCTCGGTCACCGCTGTCAGCGACAAGAAATCGCGCAACGTCATCCGCCGCGCCCGCAAGCGCAACCCGAACGCGCTGCTGGCCGTCGGCGGCTGCTACGCACAGGCGCATCCCGAGCAGATGCGCGAGCTCGGCGCAGATGTCATCTCCGGCACTGCCGA
This sequence comes from uncultured Oscillospiraceae bacterium, assembly GCA_964620855.1. Classification (GTDB taxonomy): domain Bacteria; phylum Bacillota; class Clostridia; order Oscillospirales; family Oscillospiraceae; genus CAKTOF01. The sequence continues at coordinate 1,590 of CAZUKJ010000129.1, read as the reverse complement.
CCGCACCGCCTTCCTCGATATGATCGAGCAGGCGGCCAGTGAGCGCATCCGGCTCGAGTCGATCGACGATCCGCGCGGGAGAACCGAGTTTGAGCTGCTTCCCGCAGGCGGCCTCGAAGCACGCACGCGCGCGATGCTGAAAGTGCAGGACGGCTGTCAGAATTACTGCACCTACTGCATCATCCCCTACACCCGCGGCGCGATCCGCTCCATGCAGATTGCAGACGCCGTGGAGCAGGCCAGGCTGCTTGCGGCAGAGGGCTACCGTGAGATCGTCGTCACCGGCATTGAGGTTGCCTCCTGGGGTGTCGATCTGCCGGGCAAGCCGCAATTTGGTGAACTGCTGACAGCCATCTGCGCCGCCGTGCCGCAGGTCCGCATCCGCCTCGGCTCACTCGAGCCGCGCGTGGTCACGGAAGCGTTCTGCGAAGCGCTCAAGGGCTTCGCCAACCTGTGTCCGCAGTTTCACCTGAGTCTGCAGTCCGGCTGCGACCGTGTGCTCAAGCGGATGAACCGCCACTACGATACGGCCCGGTTTTACGAGAGCATTGCGCTGCTGGAAGCCGCATTCCCCGGCTGCGCCGTCACAACCGACCTGATCGTCGGCTTCCCCGGCGAAACCGACGAGGACTTTGACGAAACGCTTGCCTTCCTGCACAGATGCCGCTTTGCCGCAATGCACATTTTCCCCTACTCCAAGCGCGACGGCACCGCCGCCGCGAGAATGCCGGGCCACCTGCCCAACGCCGTCAAGGATGACCGCGCCGCCCGCGCGGGCGCCGTGGCCGACGAACTGAGCGCCGCCTACCGCACCGCCATGCTCGGCAGCGAATTTGATGTGCTCTTTGAGCAGCCGGAAGGCGACCACTTCACCGGCCACAGTCCGAACTATGTCAAATTCTACGTCCCGGCAGACGGGCTGCACAATCAGGTGCGCCGCGTGCGCGCTACCGCTCTGTTCTCCGACGGCGTTCTCGGCGAGCTGCTTTGATGCCAAACAGGCGGTACACCGGCATCGGCTCGCCAAAGAGTGCATGCCGCAGCAGATCGTCCGCAATGATCGCGATACCGGACAGCGGAATCCACAGCAGCATAAAATACAAACTGATCTGCCCCATGAAATTCAGCGGCAGATTGCTGTAATCCCAGACGCGCCAACCGAGGCCGACATTGACAATCAGCCCCGTAGCCAGCTCGACGGCCGTGATCATCACCGATCCGAGCAGCATCTGCACGATCAGCGGCAGGCTTCGGCCTGCCCCCGTGTTGATCCCGCCGACGAGCACGAAGCACAGCCCGCCGGCCAAAAACATCGCCGGATGGGAGTAGCCGCGCCAGAGCAGTTCCACCAGAACGTATGCCAGCCCGCCGATATACAGCAGGATCGCCGTTTTCCAAAATCGTACCATCGCCATTCCTCCTATCGTACCGCGATAGTATATGAAGGAAAATTTCAAAATATCGCGCAAGTTTTTGTTGACAAATCAGATTCTTTCCTGTAGAATAATGCTTGCCCGTTTTGATCGTGGGCTTATACATGGCGGCATAGCTCAGTTGGTAGAGCATTCGGTTCATACCCGGAGTGTCATT
>CAZUKJ010000128.1:0-5023 GCA_964620855.1 uncultured Oscillospiraceae bacterium | reverse complement strand
CTCTTCGGCAGGTCGCGCAGATGACCCATACAGGCCATGACCTGATAGTCCGGCCCGAGGTATTTGCCGATCGTCTTTGCCTTGGACGGCGACTCCACGATCACAAGATTCGATGCTGTTTTTGCCATGTTATGCCTCCGAAATAACCCAGATTCCTTAGTTTTCGTCCGCATAGGCCAGGCGATAACGCCGGCCCGCCATACGGACAACATATCCATTCACTTCCAACAATGTCAAAGACGCAAGGATGCGCGCCGCCGGGATCTGCGCCCGGTCAATCAGATCATCTGCATCCATGCTCTGTTCCGACAGCAGCGATACAATCACACGCTGGTCTGCCGGAAACTGCTCCATTTTGTCTCGTAGGTCAATATAACCTCTGCTTTCCTGCTTGTCAACGGCTTTCTTGTCGGATGCCGCCGGGGTGTGTACCTCCGACGCCACAAGCGGCGCAGGCTGATTGATCCATTCACTCTGCTCGTTTTCACTCAGCTGCAAGCTCATCCCACCGGAATACTCGTGCACCTGATCCGGAAACCGATAGCAATATTCTTTCGCAATGTCCCAGCCGGACTCCACATAGATCGCACCTTCTTTGAGCAGGCGGTTGCTGCCCATAGAGCCGGCCACACCGATGTTGGCAGGCACTGCGAAAACGTCTCTTCCCTGCTCGAGTGCATAGCGCGCCGTGATCAATGCGCCACTCTTTTCACTGGCTTCGACCACAGCAACACCAACGGACAAGCCAGAGAGAATGCGATTGCGGGCCGGGAAATGATACGACAGCGGCTTCGTTCCGGGCGGGTACTCAGTCAGCAGGCAGCCGCGCGCTTCCGTGTCCCGGTACAATCTCGCGTTGCTGCGCGGATAGATCACATCCGCACCGCAGCCAAGCACACCGATCACCGCTGTACCGGCCGTCAGCGCTCCGGTCATCGCCATAGCGTCGATACCTTCCGCCACGCCAGATGCAACTGTCACGCCGCATTTGGCAAGCTGGAAGCCAAGCCGCTTGGCATTGATCAGACCGTAGGCCGACGCCTTTCTCGATCCGACCATCGCCACAACCGGTTCACTATCGATAGCCGGCAGCCTGCCTTTGTAGTACAGAACGATCGGCGGATCATCAATATTTTTCAGACGCTCCGGATACTGCGCGTCCTGCCATGTGAGAATGCTGATGTTCTTTTCAAAACAATCGCGCAGAATCTTTTCCGGCTCTGCCAGACTCTTATCCTCCAGCGCAGCAATCTCCTTTTTATTCAGGCCACGAACCTGCTTGCAGGCAGTCCCGTCGGCCAGATACGCCGCTTCCGGTGAACCGAAATGGGAGAGTACGGTCAGCTGGCCTTTGACGCCGAGACCACTTCTCGTCGCAAGCCACAGCCAGTATTTGAGCATGCTCTTCCCTTCTTCCTCTCTCTTTATTTCAGCGACGCAGCTCCCACATGCAGATAGCCGCTGCGATCGCCGCATTGAGCGATTCGCAGTTTCCCTGCATAGGGATGATTACGCAGCCATCTGCGGCTTCCAGCATCGCATCGCTGACGCCGTTGCCCTCGTTGCCGATCACAATCGCCGCACTTTGCAGATCCGCCTGACGCAGATCGGCTGCATGGTCGTCAAGGTCTGCACACAGCAGCTTGACGCCGCTTTCTCTGCAATGAGTGATGATCGCTTCCTGCGACGCCGTCTGCGGCATTGTGCGGAACAGCGCCCCCATCGCCGCGCGGACGACCTTCGGATTATACGGATCGGCGCAGCCTTCTGTCAAAACTACCGGTATTCCAAACGCATCCGCCGTACGCAGGATCGTACCGAGGTTTCCCGGATCCTGCAGTCCATCGAGGATCAGGCTGCCACGCTGCATTTTTAGAGGCTTCGGCTCCGGCATGCGGCAGGTAAACAGCGCGCCCTGCGGCGTCTGCATCGGAGAAATCTGCTTCATCAGGCTCTGCGGAATCTCCACTTGACGCACCGATTCAGGCAGCGAAAACTGGATCGCATCTTTTGTATACAGAACCGTGTCGAGCCCTTCACACCACTGCGCAGCTTCCGCAAGAAGCTTCGTACCATCACCGGCAAATTGCCAGCACTCATACCGATAGCTGCGCGAGCTTAACAGCTTGCACACATGCCGGATCAGAGGATTCTGCCGGCTGGTAATTACTTCACTCATCCCTGCTTTACTGCCGCAAGATCCTCGTTGCGTCCGAGTACCACTGCAGCGTCCCCTTTCTCAAAGCGGTGATCCGCACCCGGAGAAAGCGTCAGCGTTCCATCCCGGCGGACACCGAGAATGTCAACGCTGTAACGGGCGCGAATGTTCAGTTCACGGATCGTCTTACCAGCCCATCCGGACGGAACAGCAACCTCTGCAATGCCGTATTCACTGCTGAGCTCAATAAAGTCAAGCAGATTCGGCGAGGAGAGCCGCTGTGCCAGCTTCTGTGCCATTTCACGCTCCGGGATCAGAACATGATCTGCGCCAACTCGCTCCAACGCGCGCTTATGCACCTCTGTGCTGGCTTTGCAGATAACCTCTTCCACGCCAAGCTCTTTCAGGCCGAGCGTAACAAGCACGCTTGCTGCAAGGTCATCCCCGATGGCGACAATGGCACAGTCGAAATCGCGCACGCCGAGCGAACGGAGCACCTGCTCATCTCGCGCATCGGCGACTACCGCGTGTGTCACTTTATCCGCAATGCGCTGTACCAGCTCTTCTCTTCCGTCAATGGCCAATACTTCGTTGCCGAGATCGGCAAGGCGCTCTGCGGCAGCTGTGCCAAACCGTCCAAGTCCGATCACAACATAGCTTTTCAAAGCACTTCCCCCTTAACCAAGCAGTATGCGGGTATCCGCATATCGGTAGCGGCTCTCCGCCCGATTACCGAGCAGGAAACCAAGTCCAATCGTCATAATGCCGACACGGCCAAAGAACATATAGCAAATCAGCATCACTTTTCCGGCAGCCGACAGCGATGCTGTGATCCCGGTTGTCGTGCCGACGGTCGCCAGCGCCGAAACCGTCTCATACAGGCACTGCAAAAATCCGATCTCATGTGTAGAAGAAAGGAACAGTGCGCCGCAAAAAGCCAGCGCCAGCATCATCATAACCAGAGTGAGTGCATCGCGCACCTGCCGGTCGCTGATTGTCCGGCAGAATACCGTAACATGCTGTTTCCCACGCAATCCTGACAAAACGGCAAGCGCAAGAATCAGCACCGTTACAGTCTTTGCGCCGCCTGCCGTCGAGCCCGACGAGCCGCCGATAAACATCAAAATCAAACTGAACGCCTGCGAAGATTCTGTCATAGCGCCCTGCGGAACAGACTCAAAGCCGGCTGTGCGCAGCGTTGCCGACTGAAACAGCGACGCCAGCAGTTTCTCAGCAGCAGGCAGTTCTCCGATTGTTGCGGGGTTATTCCATTCCAAAATCGCAAACAGCCCTGCGCCGAGTACCAGCAGCGCAGCCGAGCAAATCAAAACCAGCTTGCTGTGCACCGTCAGTTTGCGGAAGCTGCGGTTGCGGTAGACATCGTCCCAAACGAAAAAGCCGAGGCCGCCGATCATAATCAGCGCAATCAGCACGAAATTGACCAGAGGATCGCCAACATAGTCGGCCATGCTGTTGCTGCCGAGAATATCGAATCCGGCATTGCAGAACGCCGAGATCGAATGAAATACGCCCCATACCAACGCCTGCGGAAAGCTTGTTTCAAAACAGAAACGGATCGTCAGCAGTATCGCACCAACGCCTTCCAATATCGCCGTGCCGATCAGCGTCCGACGCACAAGTTCGGCGACAGCATCAAAGTCGTCAATACTCAGCGACTGCGCGATCACCATGCGCTGCTTCAAGCCAAGCCGCTGATGCAGCGCGAAGAAAAAGACGGAGATAATGGTCATAAACCCCAATCCGCCAATCTGGATCAGGCAGAGGATCACAACCTTACCGAAGGCAGACCAATACAGCGCTGTCGTCTGCACAATCAGGCCGGTCACGCAGGTTGCGCTCGTCGCGGTAAACAGGGCCGTCAGCAGGCCGCAGCTCTCACCGGATACCGTGGCAAACGGGAGCATCAGCAAGATCGTACCTACAGAAATAATCCCCAGAAAGACCAGTACGATCAGCTGCGCAGGCCGCAGGCCGCGAACAAATCGCCGGATTTTCCTGACTGTCTCTCGCATTGCACACCGCCCTCTCCGCAGTTTTGTACAGCAGGCGCCACATGGGCATATCATCTCCTATTTTAATAAGGAGTATAGCACATGAAAAAACGATATGCAAGGGGCTCGGCAGGAAGCCAATTCCAATGCAAATGGCCTGTACGACCAGAAACATCAAACGAGCTGCCCAACGGTAGTTGAACAGCTCTTTTTGCAGTTTATTTGATACGAAAGATCTGTCCATCGGTCGCATAGGCGGAAGACAGTCTTGCTAAATTCATCACTTCTTATATGTTTGTAAAGCTCCGCAACTCAGGTAAAACTCCGACATTTTTTTACTGAAACAGACGAAAACGCCTTCTCCTCCATCAGCAGAAGCAGCGATGTCTCAATACTTTCCTGAGGGATACTATTGCCTTCGGTGTTGTATTGTGGAGCAGTTCCGGTTTCTGCTTAATTAACGCGGTAATCCATAGTCTGATCATCTGTGTGATCACCGATGCCGACTGCAACTCCATTACTGCATTCTAAGACTTTTGTCCCTGCGGTACAATATTTCTACGGGAACTAAATTCACCCTGGGTCAGAAAACTTCCAATAACGGACTGAGCCATCATACATACTCGTTATGCAAGAACACCTCCCATCCATGAAACACGATGGGAGGTGTTGCTTGTTTTTTATTTGCGGGCCTTCTTTTTCCGAACGATAATCTTGTCCATGAGTGCAAGAATTGCCGGGAGCATAAACAGGATCAGCAAGGATGCACACAGAGAGCCGGTAGAAATCGTTTTACATATCTGGCCAACCGTGGGATTGGTGAACAAATTGCCCACAGCACCTGTGACCAGGA
>CAZUKJ010000127.1:0-5052 GCA_964620855.1 uncultured Oscillospiraceae bacterium | reverse complement strand
CATCTCCATTGACCTGATGTACGGTCTGCCGAACCAGACGCGCGAGCAGTGGATGCGGACGCTGGAGAACGTACTGCTGCTGCGGCCCGATCACATTTCCTGCTACGGTCTGAAGGTCGAACCGGGCACGCCGCTGTACGAGTACCGCGACTGTGCCAACCTGCCCGACGACGATACGCAGGCAGATATGTACCTGTGCGCCGTCAACTATCTGGAATCCTACGGCTACGAGCAGTACGAGATTTCCAATTTTGCTGTTACAGGCCGCGAATCGCGTCACAACCTGCGCTACTGGCTCGGCGGGGAATATCTCGGCTTCGGCCCAAGTGCCGCATCCGATTTTGCAGATAAGCGCTTCACCTGCTCGTCGTGCCTGAACGGCTACATTGACGGCGTGAACGGCGGCGGCGTCGTGCTCTCGGAGTGTGACGATATGCCGATGCACGAACGCGCCGGAGAATATCTGATGCTGCGGCTTCGTACCAAGTACGGCATTGCGGCAGACGAATACTCTCAGGCCTTCCTGATGCCGTTTGCTCCGCTGGAAGCTGTGCTGACCGAATTTGAGAAGCTGGGCTTCGCTGCCTGCACCGACGGCCGCTGGACGCTGACACCGACGGGCTATCTCGTCTCCAACCAGCTCATCGGCAGCCTGCTGGAAGCGCAGCAGGCCTCTACCCCGCTTGGCAACAAGCGCTGATCTGACCGGAACCCGACAAAACCAGAGGAAAATTCTCTTTTTGGAGAAAATTTGGTTGACACAAGGGGTTTCGATAAGATATAATGGTTCACGCCTGTTCGATCGGACAGGCTCCATCGCACGCTGCGGCTGCGTTTTCGCAGCTGTTGAGCATAATCTTTTAGGAGGTGTACCACATGAAGCGTACCTACCAGCCCAAGAAGCGCCAGAGATCCAAAGAACACGGCTTCAGAAAGAGAATGGCTACCGCGAACGGCCGCAAGGTCCTGGCCCGTCGCCGCGCCAAGGGCAGAGCCAGACTGACGCACTGATCTGCGTCGGCATTCTGCCGCATCCATACCGTTTGAACTAACCGGGGGTGAATGGAAGATCAGCTTCTGTTCGCCCCATCAGTTTATGAGGAGCTGAGGGATCAACCATGCGTTTTACCGTCTCCCTCAAACAGAATCACCTGTTCCGCAGACTGTACTCCAAGGGCAAAAGCGCCGCAAACCGCGAGCTCGTGGTCTACTGCCGCCGCAATGGCTCGGAGCGCAACCGCATCGGCTACACCGTCAGCGCTAAGCTCGGCAATGCCGTCACGCGAAACCGTATCCGACGCCGCCTGCGCGAAGCGTACCGTCTGAACGAAGCAAGCTTTCTCCCCGGCTGGGATATCGTGATCGTCGCCCGCGGACGCGCGGTTGAATCATCCTATGCCACGCTGGAGGAATCGCTGCTGCGTCTATGCGGTTCGCTCCATCTGCTTTCTGAAAAGGGATCTGCTGCAAGTGAAGATCATTCTGATTAAACTGATCCGGTTTTATCAGCGGAGCATTTCTCCGCTGCTGCCCGCCCGGTGCCGCTTTGTGCCGACGTGCTCCCAGTATGCGCTGGAAGCCATCAGCAAATACGGTGTGTGCCGAGGCGGTTGGCTTGCGTTCAAGCGTTTGATGCGCTGCCATCCATTCAACCACTCAAGCCCGTATGATCCTGTCCCCTGACAGGGAGATTTCTGGAGGAATCGAATGAACCCGTTTAAGTACCTCATCATGATCCCCTTTGGCTGGATCCTTCTCCAGCTCTACAAGGTGGTCGACAACTACGGCATCGCCCTGATCCTGTTTGCCGTTCTCATCAAGCTTCTTCTCCTGCCGGTTTCGATTAAGTCGAAGAAGAGCATGATGAAGATATCGCGCATTTCTCCGCGCATGAAGGAACTGCAGGCCAAGTACGGCGATGACCAGCAGAAGTATCAGCTGGAAGTTTCCAAGCTCTACAAAGAAGAGGGCGTCAGCATGGGCGGCGGCTGTCTGTGGTCGCTGATCCCGATGCTCATTCTCATCCCGCTGTACTACGTCATCCGCCAGCCGCTGACCTACGTGATGGGTCTGGCCGAGACGGAAATTGCGCAGATCGTCGAGATCCTTGTCTCTCATGGCATTGAGATCGACACCTCGAACTACTACTACCAGACAGTCGTCGCCGGCTACATTGGCGAGTTCTTTACCGAAATCAAGGCCGCTGTCCCCGACGCTGTCAACATGAACTTCTCGCTGCTCGGTCTGAACCTCGGCGCAACGCCGACCTTCAAGATCTGGAACGGTGAAATGACCTGGGCCAACATCGGCCTGTGGCTCCTGCCGTGGATCTCCGGCGGTCTGAACATGCTGCAGAGCTGGCTCTCGCAGAAGATGAACAACACCGTCGCCACCAACGACAAGGGTGAGATCGACGAAGACGCTGCCAGGATGACTGCGCAGTCGAACAAGAGCATGATGATCATGATGCCCCTGATGTCCGTGTACATCGGCTTCGTGGTCCCGGGCGGTCTGAGCCTTTACTGGATTATTCAGGCACTGTTCTCCATGGTGCAGGACACCATCCTGACGCAGCACTTCCGTAAGGTCTATGACGAGGAAGACGCCATCAAGGCCGCACATGCCGCCGAACTCGCCGCCATCGAAGAAGAGAAGGAGCGCCGCCGCGAAGAGCGCCGTGCCCAGCTCGGCGATGTCCGCGACCCGAACACCAGCAAGAAGAAAGCCAAGGCGCTCGACGAGGCGCGCCTGAAGGCGGAAAAGGAAGCCTATCTGGCCTCCAAAGCGCCGAAGAAAGAAGCCGAAGAGGCCATCTCTCCGGCCGGTGATCCTGAGCGCCCGTATTCCAACGGCCGCAGCTATAAGGCTGACCGCTATCCGGATCCGAAAACCACCTATCAGCCCGTCACTCTGGACGAAACGCCGGACGAGCCCGCGCAGGCCGACGAGACGACCAGCGATTGATCCAAGGAGAGAGTACAATGGAAAAGTTTATTACCGCGACTGGTAAGACGATCGACCTGGCTGTCGCTGCGGCTCTCGAACAGCTCAAGCTTGATCGTGACAGCGTCTCTGTTGAGGTGCTGGAGAATCCGAAGTCCGGCTTTCTCGGCATCGGCGCAAGCCCTGCCAAGGTAAAGGTCACCTATCAGGCGCCTGACGAGGCGCCGGCCCCCGCCCTTTCGAGTGCCTCTCGCTCTCCGCGCAAGCCGTGGAAGCCGGCCTCTGAAAAAGCTGCCGACGCCAAGCAGGCTCAGGCGCCGAAGGCGGAAGCCCCGAAGACCGAACCGGCCAAGAAGCCGGAGCAGAAAAAATCGGAACCCGCCAAAAAGCAGGAGCCGAAGAAGGCCGAGCCGGCCAAAAAGCCGGTCGAAGCCAAAGAGCCCGTTCACTATGAACCCGCGGCTCCCGGTTCGACCGAGGAGAAGATCGAACAGTTCCTCAACGGCCTGCTCGAACACATGGGTTCTGACGCCGCCGCACACGCTGCGCGCACCGAAGACGGCTACCGCGTTGAACTGGTCGGCAACAGCCTTGGCATGCTGATCGGCCGCCGCGGCGAGACGCTCGACGCGATCCAGCACCTCGCCAACTACGCCGTCAACCACGGCAGTTCCGGCAAGCGTGCCCACATCACTGTCGACGCCGAGAACTACCGCGCCAAGCGCGAGGAAGCTCTTGAGCATCTGGCGCAGAAGGTTGCCGCAAAGGTCGTCCGCTACCGCAAGAACATGACACTCGAGCCGATGAACGCCTACGAGCGCCACGTCATCCACGCGGCACTGCAGGACTACCCGGATGTTACCACCTACTCCACCGGCACCGAGCCGAACCGCCGCATTGTCGTTGCTTACAGCAAATACGCCTCGACCAACCGCGACGAAGCCAGATAATATGCAAAAGAAGGGATGCTGCATCAGCAGCATCCCTTCTTTTTATCTGATTATTCCAGCGCACGAACAACCTGTGCAATCGCTTCCGCCGCACGGTCAATTCCGAGCTTTCCGGAGTCGATGGTCAGATGATAGCTCTTGGCCTCGCCCCACTTCTTCTGCGAGAAGAACTCATAGTAGTCGGCGCGGCGTTTATCCTGCCGACGAATCGTTTTTTCAACCAGCTCCGGCGCGATCCCATACTCTTTGACCGCACGATCCTTGCGGAATTCCGGGCTTGCATGGACGAAAATATTCAGGCAATCCGCCCGTTCGCGCAGGACATAGTCCGCGCAGCGGCCGACAATCACACAGTTGCCCTCCTCCGCCAGCTTGCGCACCAGATCAAACTGTGCAATCGCCAGCTTCTGGTTCAGCGGCAGCATATCGGCACCACCGGTTGTTGCCGACAGATACGTGCCGTAGATCAGCGAGCTCGACAGCCGCTCATCGTACTGCTGCACTGCCGCCACATTGAAGCCTTCGCGTTCGGCTGCCATCGTCAGGATCTCCTTGTCATAGAACCGATAACCCAGCGCCTTTGCGACCTTTTCGCCAATGTCTTTGCCGCCCGATCCATACTGTCTTCCAATCGTGATAATCATAGTCTGACCCCCTTGCGAATTGTCCTGTTTGCGGATCTTTTCTGCTATCACAATAGCACACGCCGTCATTTTCCACAAGTTATGATTAGTGCGCTATTTTATTTTTGGATATTTCAACAAAAATAACTCCGGGTTTTGCACAAATTTTACAGCCACGCACTCGCCGCAAATTCCGGCAGGCCTACCGTGGCCTGTGCCACGAATATCTACTCACAAATTTGCTCCCGCATCCGTCCCGGCCACCTCACAAAATTCCCTTCTATTTGTTGAATTATTTCGCCAGACCGCCACTGACAAGCCTGTTCATCCGCCCAAAATGGCCGTTTGGCACGGCAGAATGGGGAAAGCCTGCCGAATCTTCGCATTTTTCTTCCCGCAAGCCGTTGACGGATGGAGAATAACACTTTATAATAATTCAGGTGAAAATTTTTGCCCGCGTCGATGCGGGTTACTAAAAAATTGGAGGTTCACAATCATGAAAGAACTTTATGTTGTCAACTGCTGCCGTACCGCAG
>CAZUKJ010000126.1:0-5061 GCA_964620855.1 uncultured Oscillospiraceae bacterium | reverse complement strand
GATCGGAACCATCGAGTCGATGGCCTTAATACCGGTCTGCAGCGGCACGGAGACGCTCTTGCGCTCGATGATGCCGGGCGCCGGTGCTTCGATCGGACGGTATGCAGCGGCTTCAATGTCGCCCTTGCCGTCGATCGGGTTGCCCAGCGCATCAACGACACGGCCGAGCAGAGCCTCGCCGACCGGCACGGAGACAACACGGCCCGTGCGCTTGACGACGTCGCCCTCTTTGATGCCGCGGTCCTCGCCGAGAACGACGATGGACACGGAGTTTTCTTCCAGATTCTGAGCCATGCCGAGCTCGCCGTTGGGGAACTCGATCAGCTCGTTCATCATGCAGTTGTCGAGGCCGGAGGCGCGGGCAATGCCGTCGCCCACGAGGATGACGGTGCCGGTCTCACTCTGCTCGATCTTCTGCTCATAGTTCTTGATCTGGGCACGAATGATTTTCGTAATTTCTTCTGGTTTCAATTCCATGATCTACCAGCTTTCTCAACTGCGCGTTGGCGCAGATCCGTAGTATAGTAGTGTTGATTCCGCCGCGCAGGCGGGGAAGCACGCTGCCGTCAGACGGCTGTGCTGCGAAGAAGGTTCTGGATTTCGTCGAGACGGTTGCGGATCGTACCGTCGAGGCGCTTTCCGGCCATTTCCAGGCGGACGCCGCCAATGACGTCGGCGTCGACGCGGTTGGTCATGTGGATGGTCTTGCCGGTCTGCTCTTCGAGGCGGCTGCTAAGACGCTGCGCCAGCTCGGGCGTCAGCGGGACCGCCGTGATTGCGGTAATTTCCAGAATTCCGTTGTCCGCGTTATAGCGGGTGCGATAGGCCTGCTCACAGCCGGACAACTGACGGATCGTCCCGTTTTCCACCAGAATCTTCATAAAGTTCAGAAGATACGGATGGACGCGGCCGCGGAAGCTCTCGTCGAGAATGCTGCAGCGCTCTGCTTTGGGGATCGACGGCGTGGTCAGCAGCTTCGCATAGTCCGGATTTTCCCGGAACAATCTGACGGCCATCTGCAGCTGCTCAAGCACCTCGGTGCTCAGCTGTTCCTCGAGCGCAAGCTCATACAGAGACTCGCCGTAAGTCTGGGCAGTCTGCGTCATGCGCTCTCACCTATTTTCTCAATAAATTCCTCGACAAGCGCCTGATGGGCTGCTCCGTCGATCTCTTTGCCGACGACCTTGGAGGCGATCTCCATGGCGATGTCGGAGATTTCGTCCTTGGCGTCGTTGAGCACTTTCTTGCGCTCGAGCGCGATGCTGACTTCGGCCTTGGCGCGCAGCGCGGCTGCGTCGGCGTTGGCCTCGGACAGGATCTCCTGCTCGCGTGCTCTGGCGCGGGCGGTGGCTTCGCGGATAATCTTGTCGCCGTCTTCCTTGGCATGGCTCAGATGCAGTTCATATTCCGCCTGCAGTGCGGCAGCTTCTTCCTTAGAACGCGTTGCGTCGGAATACATGCCGTCGATCTCCGCCTGGCGGTCGTCGATCATCTTCTTGACCGGCTTGAAGAGAAATTTCTTCAGCAGGCCGAAGGTGATGAGCATATTGCAGAACGTAAAAAGAGCAGTCCAGGGATTGACGCCGACTACGCTTTCAAATCCCACCCCGGTCACTCCTTTCTCTTGGTTTCAAATATCTGCTGGGTTCCAATCAGAACACGAACAGCAGAAGCAGGGAGATAACCAGAGAGTAGATACCGGTGGACTCGGTGATGGCGCAGCCGAGGATCATGTTGGTACGCAGAGTGCCGGCGGCTTCCGGCTGACGGGCCATGCCTTCGAGAGCCTTGCCGACCGCGTTACCTTCACCAACAGCGGGGCCGATAGCGCCGATACCCATGCAAAGACCGGCGGCGATTGCAGCAGCAGCTTTGACGATTGCCTGTTCCATAATAAAGTTCCTCCTAAAGTTAATATGATCTTTTTTAAGAATTACTACATTAAAACTGTTCGGTGAACAGTGATAATTACATGATTACGACTTCTTTTCTTCCGGCTCGGGGATCGCACTGCCGACATACACCATCGTCAGCAGGCTGAAGACAAGCGCCTGCACAAAAGCGGACCAGATATCGAAGTACAGCGAGAGCAGACCCGGGATACCGACCATCAGGATCGGGATTTCAGAGAACACGCCCAGATAGACTAACAGGGCGGAAAGACCGATGACAGCCATGGCAATGCCAAGGATCCTGCGCAGCAGCTTGCTGGACTTCTTACCCCAGATGAACACGCCGACGCCGGCAGCCATCACCACGATGGAGACGACGATGCCGTTGGAGTTGATCAGGTTCAGCAGTGCGGTCGAACCGGCGGCCAGCGCCGCATACAGCAGCGACATCAGAACGCCGCCGCCCATGATGTTGCCGAAGTGACGGAAGGCCATCGAGATCGGCTGCGCCACATCGCTGACGATATTGAGCGGGTTGATGTAGCCCTTCAGGAAGCCGCCCCAGCCGTTGGCCTTGATCGTTTCGCGCCAGACCAGCACACTGGTCATCACTGCCCAGACAATGACGGTGGACAGATCGGACGTGGTGGTTTTAAAAATACCGGTCATGCCGATCAGCGAACCGCCGATGGAAGACAGGAACAGCGCGCCGATGTACGGCGTCCAGTGGGAGTTGTGCTTGCCCATCGTATCTTCAACGAGATTGTAGAGCATGCCGACGAGCTTCTCCGTGAGCGTCTGCACGCGGCCGGGCCGCTTCTGCAGATTCCGACCAAGGAAGTAACCGGACACGCAAAGCAGCAGCATCACAACGAACGAGGACACCGCAGTTGAGGTGATCGGGATTCCGCCGAGAATCGGAATTTCAAAATATATCTTAGGACCGTTTACCATCTTTTTTCACCATCCCTGTGAAAAATTCAATCAGAACAATGCTCAGCCGCACAAAAAGCAGCGGCAGAATGGCCGCCAGCGGGTCGCAGATATCGTTCTTTAAAATCAAAATGTAAATGACGGCCAGAACAAGCATCCGGATCGTCGTGCTGCCCCGGACGGACAAGGTGGCCTTTGCAGCGTCCCCGGTCTCGGCGGCGCGGTCGGCGGCCCGGGAGACAGTGATGCTCATGGCGAAGAAGTTCGACATTGCCAGTACAAAGCCGAGCAATGCGCCGATCAGCACCCGGGTCGAATAGTACCCGGCCAGTGCATACACGCCGAGCATCAGCGCAACGCACACGGCCTCTCCGAGGGCGATCTGAAGGAACTGGCGGAATACCGCACGGTTGTCGTTCATGTTTGAGAAATGCTCCTCTCGTGAGCGCGGCTCACAGATGGTCGTTAAAAGAAATTGTCTGTTCCTTGTCTTCCTGCCTGGCGGCGCGATTTATTTGCTTTAATGAGGACCACAGACCGGATGCCGCACCGCCGATTCCGAGAAGAATACCGACGACGACGATCCAGCTTCCCAGAGAAAACCGGCTGCGAAGCCAGAGACTGCCGAGTACACACAGCAGCAGCGGCATGACGACGGAGAGTCCGAATTGTGTCAGCCAGGCCAGATACTTGGCAATGCGGATCAGTGAGTTCATTGTACCTTCCTCCAGTGACAGTGCAGAAGCGGACAATTACCAAATTATTATACCTTTTTCGCGTGAAGACTGTCAAGGCGGTTCTGGCGAATTGATATGTTAATATATCCACATTCTGCCCGGTTCGGACGGTCTCAATCACAGTTGGTTTTATTGTAGAGGAAAACAGTCGGAAAGACAAGCATAATGTTTCAAAACTGACATGTAAATGCGAACATAAACAACGAGAAATGATGCAGGACTTACACCATGGCCGGGGACTTGGCGGAAAATATGAAATAAAGCCGTCAAAAGAACGGGGCGCTGCAGATTGCAGCGCCCCATGAGAGCAATATGGATCAGAGATCGGCCTTGCCGTCTTTGGCGATGATGGCGCGGTTGATCGCGCAGAGGATCGCGCGCAGCGAGGCGCGGTTGATGTTGTGGCTCTTGCCGACGCCGAAGGCGTCCTTGCCGTCCGGAGTTTTGAGGTGGATGTAGCAGACGGCCTGCGAATCCGAACCCTTGGAGACAGCGTGCTCGGAGTAATCGACGAAGGAGAATTCGCCGATCGGCAGATCGCGGATGGCGTTGAAGAACGAGTCGATCGGGCCGTTGCCCTCGCCGTGCAGGATCAGTTCGCTGCCCTTGTAGCGCAGACCGCCGTCGAAGGTGACGCGGCTGTCCATATCGTGGTCGGCATGCTCGGTGTAGCTGTGGCGGATCAGGCCGTAGGTCTGATCGACGGCCAGATACTCTCTGTCGAACAGTGCAAAGATCTGGCTCGGCAGCAGCTCGGTGCCGAGACGGTCGGTCTCTTTCTGGACGATTGCACCGAACTCCGGATGCATCGCCTTCGGCAGCTCGTAGCCGTAGTTGGTGGACATGACGAACGCCGCGCCGCCCTTGCCGGACTGGCTGTTGATGCGGATGATCGGTTCGTATTCGCGGCCGACGTCAGCCGGATCGATCGGCAGGTACGGGACTTCCCAATACTCGGTGCCGGAATCTTTCATATAGGCGACGCCCTTGTTGATCGCGTCCTGATGCGAGCCGGAGAAGGCGGTAAAGACCAGCAGGCCGGCGTAAGGATGGCGCTCGTGGACCTTCATGCGGGTCGTGCGCTCGTAGATCTCCTTGATGTGGCTCATGTTGGAGAAGTCGAGCTCCGGGTCGACGCCCTGCGTCCACATGTTGAGCGCGAGAGTGACCATATCGACGTTGCCGGTGCGCTCGCCGTTGCCGAAGAGTGTGGCTTCCACACGGTCTGCGCCGGCCATCAGGCCGAGCTCGGCGGTGGCGACGCCTTCGCCGCGGTCGTTGTGCGGGTGCAGGCTGATGATGGCGCGGTCGCGGCCGGGCAGGTTCTTGCAGAAGTATTCGATAATATCAGCAAAGTAGTTCGGCGCCATGTTCTCCACGGTCGAGGGCAGGTTCAGAATGACCTTGTTCTCCGGTGTTGCGCCGAGCGTGTCGAGCACAGCCTGACAGATCTCGATGGAGTAGTCCGGCTCGGTGCCCATGAAGCTCTCGGGGGAGTA
>CAZUKJ010000125.1:0-5072 GCA_964620855.1 uncultured Oscillospiraceae bacterium | reverse complement strand
GCCAGACCGCACGCGCCGATGCAGCGGCAGGTGTCGAGCGAGAACATGCCGTCCGGCGTGATGCTGCCGGCACGGATGTCGAGCTTCTTCTCAATGGCGGCGAGCACTTCCGCAGCGCCCTTGACGTAGCACGCAGTGCCGAGACAGACGGAGATCTGATACTTGCCCTTGGGGTTGAGCGTGAACAGCGAGTAGAAGGTGGAAACACCGTAGATTTCAGAAAGCGGAATGTCGAGACCCTCCGCAATCATAATCTGAACTTCTTCCGGAAGGTAGCCGAAGATATCCTGAGCGGCCTGAAGCACCGGCATCGTCGCACCGGGCTGACCCTTGTGCGCATTGATGACCTGCTGCAGACGCGCTTCCTGCTCCGGCGTGCCATGATACGGAATAACGGTTTTGCAGTTTGGCATAGTTTGATTCCCTCCTGTAGTTTGATACCCGAAAACTTTACTGGGACCTGCCGCAGCGCGGCAAGTCAAAACTTCGTATCCATTTTATCATATGGTTTTTGGGAATTCAATCCTTTAGGCATGTGAAGTAATTAGCAAACAAATGATGTGATTTTTTTAGCAATCTGTTTGCAGTCCATATATTTGTGCATTGTCACGGTTTGGCGGCCGGTACACGCGCGGATTTGAGCCAAAAAGACCCGTATTTCCAATAAAATGCTGCAATTATTTCGGCGGTGTCGGCTTTGCACCCAAATTCGGCAAACTGCATAAATTTTTTGCAGTTCCTGCAGATTCGGGATCGACGCGGCGGAGGACGAAGGGCCGCGGATTGCCACGTCGCTTCGCTCCTCGCAATGACAAAGCTGAGAGAGCGGTGCGAGTATTTACACACAAATTCTACAAGGCTGTCATTGCGCATCGATGTCGATAGAACACAGTCAAGCTCCCAAATCTGTCATTGCGAACCAGCGCGCACGCTGGTGTGGCAATCCGTACTCCCCGAGGGAGAAGAAACGAGAGCGGACGGAAGAAGAGAAAACGGATTGCCACGGCGCTTTGCTCCTCGCAATGACAGATTTGAGAGTGCGGTGCATAAGGCGGGGCGGAGAAAGCCGGGAGGCAGATCAAAAAATAAAAAACCCCGGCCTGTGATCGGGATCACAGGCCGGAGAGGTAACATCGGTGATGGATGGCCGGTTATTTGATGAGGCCAAGCTCCGGGTGGCGCGATGCGACAACGGAGAAGCAGTCGTCGGCAATGTCGATGGCCAGACGGATATCGTCTTCGGTCATGGCGGCGTTGATGAAATGATTGTGATGGCTGGTGATGAACAGGCCGCGGCTGACGCACTCGGCCACCCACTCCTGATGGAGCATCAGGCTGTCGTCGTTGGCGATGCGCAGATAGAACAGCGCCGGTTCACCCGAGGTCACGAGGTCAAAACCGTGATTTTTGCCGACCTCGCGCAGACCGTCGGTCAGCTGTGTGCCGAGCCGGCGGAACAGGTTCGGCGCGTCGAGCGCCTTGAGCTTGTTGATGCAGGCGATACACGCCGCGAACGGTTCGGCGCTCATCCAGTACGAGCCGGTGTACGACAGGCTCGACGCGGCGGCGCGCAAAAACTCCTTGCCGCAGGCAGCGGACATGTTATATCCGTTGGCGAGCGCTTTGCAGAAGCAGATGATATCGGCCTCGAAGCCGTAGTAGTGGTCGGAACCGGCGAGATCGAGGCGGAAACCGGCGCGCACATCGTCGATGATGAGCACAATGCCGTGCTTCGTGCAGAACGCGCGCACGGCGGCCCAGTATTCGCGGCTGGCGCAGCGGTTGTCATAGAAATTGCCGTGGTCATACGGCTGCGCAATCAGTGCGGCGACATCGCCTTTGCTCTCAAGCCATGCCTGTTCGAGGGCCTCGAGGTTGAACCACGGTACGACGATGTTGTTGGCGACTTCCTCGGGCAAAATGCCCGGATAGTCCGCCTTCATGGCCCAGGGCTGATTGCCGTGGTAGTAGCCGCGCAGGAAGATCGTCTTTTTGCGGCCGGTCGCGGCGCGCGCGGTCAGGACGGAGAAGGTGGTCGCGTCCGTGCCGTTTTTCATAAAGAACGCCCAGTCGGCGCTGGCGACGGTGTCAACAAGCAGCTCGGCGCACTCGACCATCTTGTAAGACGGTGCGGTTGTGCAGTTGCCGACTTTGAGCTGCTCCATGGCGGCGCGGTCGACGTCCGGATCGCCGTAGCCGAGCACATTCGGGCCGTAGGCGCACATGAAGTCGAGATAGCGGTTGCCGTCCATGTCCCAGAAGTAGGCGCCTTCGGCTCTCGACGAGATCAGGGGCCATTTTTCCAGCGGGAGGAACAGACCTTCGGACGGGCCGAGGTGGCCGTAGATGCCGGAGGGGATGACGTTCAGCGCACGGTCGAACCAGGCGCGGCTTTTGGTGTGGTCATATTCAGGGTAGCGGCTCATATCGTGCACCTCCTTAAGCCAGATAGACGGATACGCGGTCGAGGATGCGGTTGACATTGTCCAGCATCGAGATCATGCCGCTCACGCGGATCGTGCCTTTGCACATCTCGTTGATCGTGGACACGCGGTTGTTGAATAGATCGTTGGCCAGATCAAGCGTGGCGAACTCCATGATAGCGCGGGGCTTTTGTGACGGTGCTTTCACGGTGGTAAAGCGGCCGTCTCTGGCGATCAGAGTGACACGGACGGAGTCTTTGATGCCGA
This sequence comes from uncultured Oscillospiraceae bacterium, assembly GCA_964620855.1. Taxonomy (GTDB): domain Bacteria; phylum Bacillota; class Clostridia; order Oscillospirales; family Oscillospiraceae; genus CAKTOF01. The sequence continues at coordinate 2,382 of CAZUKJ010000125.1, read as the reverse complement.
GCGAGATCTCCCCGTCGACGGTGTAGCTCGCGGAGATGCGGGAGATCGGATCGTTGTTGGCCAGCGCGGAGACGGCTCCGGCTATGGTGTAGAGCGTGAGGATCGTGTTTTCTTCGTAGAAGCTGCGGTCTTTAAGCGCTTCTTCGCTCGGGCGCAGCAGTGCCGTCAGCCGGTCGGTCAGCTTTGTGAACGGGCCGAGCAGAAACCGCAGCACCTGCACGGGGTTTTTCGTCGGCATGCCGGGCTTGCCGCTGTCGATGAGCGCGTTGAAGGCCGCCGGAGAGCCAAAGCTCATGCGGCAGGTGCAGCCGTCGCTGCCGGTGGTCATGCGGCAGCCGGTGCGGCTGAAATGGAAGGTGCAGCACGGGCCGTCCTTTACGCTCAGGCAAAGGCTGACGGGTTTTTTGAGCCCGGCGAGGATGGACTTGGCTTCCTCGTCGAGTTCGCAGAGGTTTTCCAGAGTACCGAGTATGCCGTACATGTTGACATACGCCATGGCTGTCACGTCGATCATAGCGTTGTTCCCCCTGTGTGAAATGTAGAATAGTGGGAACAGTATATCATAAATTGCTCTCTTTGCCAAATGAATCGACTGCGTGCTTGCAATTCTCAATCTCGCGTGCTACTCTATAAAAGCAGAAATGTTTTTTGGCGGGAGGAAGCCATGTTTTGTACCAAGTGCGGCGCACGAATCGTTGACAGCGGTCGGTTCTGCGGTCAATGCGGAAGTCCGGTCGTATCGGTGCAGAAATCCACGGCTTTTACCGCGCCGGCAGCAAGGCCGCGGAAGCGGAGAAAAAAGTGGCCGGCGGTCATTTTGGCGCTGCTGATCCTAGCACTGGCTGCGCTTGTGCCGGCCGCATGGGTATATCGGGCGGACCGGACGCCATCGGAGCAGACGACCGCGCCGATTGTGCCGATCGAGCAGACAGAGCCGGATGCACCGGAGCAGCCGGAAACGCCGCCGGTGCAGACGCCCGAGCCGGTCGAACCGGCCGTTACGGCCGCCGACGCCGACGAGATCATCGACAGCTTTGCGCTGCGGTATTATCTCAACGAACTCGACGAGCCGCTGCTTGCCAATTTCTGTGCGATGTATCAGTCTGCAATGGCATTTGAACCGTGGTGTGTTCTGCCGTATGAAATGACGGCCGACGACCTGTCGGCGCTGCTCCTGCTGCTGAATTTAGAGTGCCCGGAGCTGCTGCAGCTCGATACCGGTGCGCAGTCGTCGTATCTGAAAGACGCGCAGACCGGCAGCATTCTGGAAGTGGAGCTGCAGTACCGCCTGACGCAGGAGGAATACCGGCAGCAGTATGCGTTGTGCATGGAGGCGATCGGTGAGATCGTCCGTGCGGCCGAGGGCCTTTCCGATTACGAAAAGGAGCTGCTGGCGTATGAGCGTATCGTCCGGAGCTGCAGCTATGACGCCGACGGCGTCGAAGCGGCGACGGCTTACGGGGTATTCGGCGTTGGATATGCCAAGTGCGACGGGATCAGCCTTGCAATGAAGTGGGCGATGGAGCAGATGGGCATACCGTGTCTGGTCGTCGTCGGGGAAGACCCGTACGGGCCGGTCGGTCATGCGTGGAACATCGTCTGCATCGACGGCCGCTATTACGATCTCGATCTGACGGCGGATATCGGCACGAGCGACAGCCCGGCGCAGCTGATGTACTTCGCCTTTAACGTGTCGGATCAATGGATTCGTGAGGACTATGTCATCCCGGCGTCCATTACGGACCGGATCGAACTGCCCGGTACACCGGATATGGAGGGCAGCTACTACGCCCGAAACGGCCTGTATCTGCGCGAAGGCGCGCCCTATGAGCCGCTGATTGAGAGTCTGCTTCCCGCTCTTTGGGAAACCGGCGGCGATGTTTGCTTCCAGTTTGAAAGCGCGGCGGAGTTTGCGCGGTTTGTCGCGGAGTATGAGACGTATGTGCCGACGCTGATGGCACAGATGCAGATGACGGATTGCCTGATGCAGGTTTACTATGAGGAAGTCAACCGGATCGTCTGTTTAGAACTGGTGTTCGGATGAACAAAGGAAATGTTTTTGCCGTATATTCGGCGATATTAAATGGAGGAATGTGAAATGAACGGTAATGTGCGTCCTGAAACGATGGAACGTATCACCACACCCGAGCTGGCAGCTGCCTTTATTGAAGAAAAGGTCGCCGAAGCCCGAGCGCAGATCGGCGACAAGAAGGTCCTGCTGGCGCTGTCCGGCGGCGTGGATTCGTCTGTCGTTGCAGCGCTGCTGATCAAGGCGATCGGCAAGCAGCTCACCTGCGTCCATGTCAACCACGGCCTGATGCGCAAGGGTGAGAGCGAGCAGGTCATCGAAGTGTTCCGCGATCAGCTCGATGCCAACCTGAT
>CAZUKJ010000124.1:0-5073 GCA_964620855.1 uncultured Oscillospiraceae bacterium | reverse complement strand
CGCTGGTTCGCAATGACATACTTGGGAGATTGGGTGCGTAAATACCGGCATCGGTGGGCAATGGCGGCCTTGTGAACGCGAAGCATGAATCCTTGCGCCGCACTCTCAGTTTTGTCATTGCGAGGCGCATCGCGCCGTGGCAATCCGCTCTCCTTTGCTTCCGTTCACCTCTGTCATTATTCAGGTGTTGGAGTGAGAACTTTTTTGTTCCGCCTTCCGGCGTGATCGGATTACGCGTTAAAGACGTACTTGTCCAGACGGTCGAACGCCTCTTTGACCAGCTCGGTCGGCAGCGCGAGGTTCATGCGGATGGTATTGTCGACGTTGAACGGGCGGCCGTCCTGCCAGATGACGCCGCAGGCGACACCCTTGCGCAGCAGCTCGTCAATCGTCACGCCATGCGCCTGACACCACTTCGAGCAGTCGAGGTAGAGCATATATGTGCCCTCCGGCTGCGCCAGATCGACGCCCTCGAAGTGATCTTTGATAAAGTTGTAGGCATACATCGCATTTTCCGTCAGTACCGAGCAGAGCTCGCCGACCCAGCGCTTGCCCTCGTCGGAGTACGCGCCGATGAGCGCATGGACCGAGAGAATGTTCGCGTCGTTGTAGTGCGACAGTGCCGCCTGACGGTTCACGCGGTCACGGATGTAGTCATTATAGATGATATGATACGAGCCGACCAGACCGGCGAGGTTGAAGGTCTTCGAGAGCGCAAAGAGCGAGACGGTGCGGTTGCGCGCGTCGACGGAGATCGTCGACGGAGAGACATGCTCGCGGCCTTCCAGAATGAGATCCGACCAGATCTCGTCGCAGATAACGAGGCAGTCGTTGGCGGCGTAGACCTCCATCGCGCGCTCCACTTCCCAGCGCTCCCAGACGCGGCCGGTCGGGTTGTGCGGCGTGCAGAAGATCGCCACATGGATCTTGTTCTCCTTCAGCTTGCGGTCCATGTCCTCATAGTCCATGCGCCAGACGCCGTTTTCGTCGCGCACGAGGTCAGACAGCACAATCTTTCTGCCGGTCGAGTTGAGCGTGCCGGTGAAGCCAACATAGGTCGGCGCGTGCAGCAGGATCGGATCGCCCGGTGCGGAAAACGCCTGCACGGCGGAAGAGACGCCGCCCAGCACGCCGTTTTCATAGCCGATGTGCTCGGCGCGCAGATCGCTCGCGCCGTTGCGCGTCGTCTGCCAGTCGATGATCGCGTCAAAATACTCGTCCGGCATACGGAAGTAACCAAAGCACGGATGCTTCACGCGCTCGGCAATCGCGCGCGTCGCCGCCGGGACGGTGGCGAAGTTCATATCCGCGATCCACATCGGGATGCGGCTGAAGCCCTCCTGAATCTCTGCGTCCGGGATCGGAATGATGTCGACAGCCAGTGCATCCTTGCCCTGACGGTCAATGATCGAAGTAAAATCAAATTCCATACTGATACTCTGCCTTTCTTATCCGCCGATTTGCGGCATAATTCTCCATAGCCATCTTAGTCTGCCTTTGCCCCGGCTGTCAAGTAAAGAAATCTGTTTGTTGCATTTCGGCGAAAAATACTTCATAATGAGGAAAACGCGACCGACCCAAACCCAAAGGGAGAGTGAGAGTATGTTCTGTAGAAACTGCGGCAATTCGCTTCGTGATGGTGCCGCCTTCTGCCCGCAGTGCGGTGCCCGCATCGCCGCGCCGGAGCCGCCGCTGACAGCCGCCCCCACCCTGGAAGACGAGCTCAACGATCTGCTCGCGCGCGCTGCGCTGCTGACCGATGAGCCGATGCCCGCGCCCGAAGCGCCGCAGTCTGCCGCCTTTGTGCCGCCCGCAGCCATTATCCCCGAAGCGCCGCAGCCTGCCGGCGCACCGAAAAAGACAAAAAGCCGCGCCGGACTGATCGTGCTGCTCACGCTGCTTGGCGCCGTGATCCTGGCCGTTGCCGCCTTCTTTGCGCTCAAGCCGATCCTGTTTGACCGCAGCGGCACGACGATCTCCGCCGCAGACCGCGGCAAAGACGACCGCGGCGCGAAGGAAACGACCGACGCAAATACCGACGATCCGGACGCGGTCGACGCCCCTTCCCCCAATGACCCGGAAACAGAAACCAACCCCACGGAGAATGAACCGGCTGTCCCCGCCGAACCAACGGCCGAAGAGCTGATGGATCAGGCAGAAGCATTCATTGCCGCCGGCGAGTATGAGCAGGCGCTTGCCGCGCTCTCGCTGGTCACAACTGCGGCGGACGCCGAGCGGTTTGACACGCTGGTCATCGCCGCCATGTTCGAGGCCACCGTCACGGTCGACTGCGCGCAGTTCCCGACCGTCTTGATTGAAGTCCGCTGCAACTCCCCCGCCGCCAACCTGATCGCGCCGCTCACGCTGACGGAAGACGGCGAGGCGGTCTCCGCCTATGACTGCACCGCCGTCGTCGAGCAAGCGCGCGGCGAGACCGTTTTGGGCTTCCGCTATGAGGCCGCTGCCGGCGGCAGCGAGCCAAGCGAGCGCAGCGTCTGCATTGAGCTTGGCATTGGCGCCGTTTCCAGAACCGTTCAGGCGACCTATCCAACGCCCAGACTGGTCAGCCGTTATGAGCTGATCTTTGCCGACCTGTCCTGGGAGGCCGCTGCGGCCGAATGTGAGCGGCTGGGCGGTCATCTGATGACGATCACCTCCGCGGAGGAGATGGAAACTGCCATCGCTCTGGCCGCGGAGCACGCCGCTGCCTACACCTGGATCGGCGGCTATACGACCATCGAATCCGACGGTACGGTCTCCGGGCAATGGATCACCGGCGAAGTGATGGATTACACAAACTGGGCCGACGGCGAGCCGTCCGGCGCTGACCGCGACGGCACGGTTGAGTCGTGCATGATGCTCTGGAACGTCCCGTCGCTCGGCGGCTGGACGTGGAACGACCAGCGCCCCGACCCCATCGCTGACGGATTCTTCTCCGGACAGCTTGCCTTCATCTGCGAATGGGAGGAATATGTGCCATGAGGCAAAAACGAATGAAACCCTCGCACATCGTGCTGGCCGTTGTGCTGCTCGTGGTGCTGCTGATCGAATGTGCCGCGCTGGTGCATCTGGTCCGAACCATCCTGGACCAGCCGGAAACCGGCGGCGAAGCTGCCGTTTCGGACACCCCCGCGCCGCCGGATGAAACCACCGTGCAGACGCCGGGCGACACCGAATCGACGGACGATCCCGCGCCGGAGCAATCGACGCAGCCGGACGAAACGGCGCAGCCCGACCTTCCCGAAGTTCCGATTTCGGCCGCCGATTCTTACGCTGAGCGCGCCGAACAGCTGCTTTCGGAGATGTCGCTGTATGAAAAAGTATGCCAGATGTTCCTCATCACCCCCGAGAGCCTGACGGCGACCTCGCTGGTGACGCAGGCGGGCCCCGCCACGCAGGCCGCGCTGGAGGAGTATCCGGTCGGCGGTCTGGTGTACTTTGCCAGAAATCTTGAGTCCTCCGATCAGGTTCTTTCGATGATCTCCAACACGCAGTCGTACTCTGAGCTGGGACTGCTGATCGCCGTCGATGAAGAAGGCGGCATTGTCAACCGCCTGATGGACACGCTCGGCACGACCTATATCAACTCCATGTTCAACTACCGTCACGAAGGCACGCTCACCGCCTACACCAACGCCGCCACCATCGGCGCGGACATCGCCTCCTACGGCTTTAACACCAACTTCGCCCCCGTTGCCGACGTCTGGTCGAACGAAGAAAACACCGTCATCGGCCGCCGCGCCTATTCCGACGACTTTGCAGAAGCCGCCGAGCTGATTGCTGCAGCCGTGGAGGGCTACCACGGTGCCGGCATGATCTGCACGCTCAAGCACTTCCCCGGCCACGGCGACACCGCCGAGGACTCGCACTATGCCAGCGCGTATGTCAGCAAGACGGCCGACGAGCTGCGCAGCGAGGAATTTCTGCCGTTTATCGCGGGCATCGAGGCCGGCGCCGACATGGTGATGATCGGCCACCTGAGCGTCCCGGCGCTCGACGACGAGCCTGCCACCGTCTCGAAGACGATCGTCACGGACATTCTGCGCGGCGAGCTTGGCTTTGACGGCGTCGTGATCACCGACAGCATGGAAATGAGCTCGGTGAGTGAGCTCTACGAGCCGGATGAGCTCGCCGTCCGCGCCATCGAAGCGGGCGTCGATCTGCTGCTTGAGCCGGAGAGCTTCCGCACGGCGCTCAATGGCGTGATGGCCGCGCTCGAGTCCGGCCGCCTGAGCGAAGCGCGCATCGACGAAAGCGTGCTGCGAATCCTGACCATGAAGCTCAAATATGGCATCATTGCGTAAACACAAGCGTTGACAAGTGCTGCTTTATTGGGTAAACTGATTCTATGGAATCCGTGATTCCCGCAACAAGTATGAAAGGATGATATACAGTGTTAATCGGTGAAGTTCTGGAGAAAGCCCCCGTTACCGCTTCCTGGCAGCTGGCTGCCAACAAAGTTGCCGACACCGTTCGCAATATCTGGCTGGAGAAGAAGCAGAAGGGCATCTCCACCTGGGAAGAAACCTTTGCTGAAACGCCGGAGCAGGTCGCCTGCCTGCGCGGCGAAGGCTTCAAGGATGTCTATGAGATCGACTACATCTACAAATGGTGGAACGACTACGAGGATCCGGACGGCCTTGCCGGCCAGCTCGACGTCATCTGGAAAGTCCAGAACGAATCCGGCCTGTCGTTCTATAAGACCACCTGCCGTATGGCCAACCGTGACTTCGTCATCGGCCTGTACGCCACGGAGACCCGCAAGCGCGAAGCGTTCCGTGAAGAGTTCCAGAAGGCGTTTGCCACCTGGAAAGAGCTGTTCCAGAACCTGTAATCTCCCTGCACGCCACGGGGCTGCTGCATTTTTGCAGCAGCCCCGTCTTTTTTTTGCGCCCGGTCGTCGGTCATTGCGAGATGCGAAGCCAAGCAGAACTCCATCCTGATTTGTCATTGCGAGGCGCATAGCGCCGTGGCAATCCGTCCCCTTTTCTTCCGTCCGCTCTCGTTTCTTTTCCCAAGGGAGTACGGATTGCCACACCAGCGTGCGCGCTGGTTCGCAATGACAAATTTGGT
>CAZUKJ010000123.1:0-5102 GCA_964620855.1 uncultured Oscillospiraceae bacterium | reverse complement strand
CTATGTCCGCTTCGCCTCGGTCTACCGCCAGTTTAAGGACATTAACAGCTTTATGGCGGAGCTGAACAAGATTCTCGACGAGAAGTAAATCGGAAAAGTGTGTTTTGGCAAGCCAAAACACACTTTTTTTCTTGCCGGATGGAACGATCCGGCTTTCTTTTCGTCTATATAGACAGAAGGATGAAGGGAGGAACTTCCAATGAAGAAACGATGGAGCTCGGTGGCTGCGGCCGTTGCACTGATTGCAGTTCTGGCGGCCTGCGCGGCCCAGGATAAGTCCGTGACCGACGACACGATTCCGGTGCAGAACGCCGCATCCGATACTACGACGGAGCAGACGCTGCCTGTATCGGACATAAAACCGGTTTCGTCTGCAGACTTTGCCATTGCCACGGCGGTCTACCCGGAGATGGCGCAGTATCCGGATGAAACGGAGTATTTTGATGTGCTGACGGGCGAGTGGGACAGCGAGGCCTTTTCCGAGGCCTACGGAGCATGGCGGACAGATAAAATTGCCCGGCGAAATCAGCCGGAGGGGTATGCCGATGCAATGGAAGGCTTCCTCACGGCGAGCCTTCGGCAGTTCTTGTCCGGATCGGATGGGCAAAACCGCGTCTACTCTCCGCTGAACGTCTATCTGGCGCTCGGTATGCTCTCAGAACTGACCGGCGGCGAGAGCCGTCAGCAGATCCTCGATCTGCTCGGCTGTGAGGATATCGAAGCGGTGCGTGCGCAGGCGTCGAGCGTCTGGAACGCGAACTACTGCAGCGACGGCGCAGTGACAAGTATTCTTGCCAGCTCTTTGTGGCTCAATGAGCAGATCGACTACAATGCCGATACGATGGACACGCTGGCCGAAACATACTACGCCTCCTCGTATCAGGGGCAAATGGGCTCGGAAGAGCTGAACCAGGCGTTCCGAAGCTGGCTCAACGAGCAGACGGGCGGCTTGCTCTCGGAGCAGATTGACGGGATAGAGCTTGAGCCGGAGACTGTGCTGGCGCTTGCTGCGACCATCCGGTATCAGGCCAAGTGGAGCACCGAATTTGCCGAGTCCAGAACAGAGGACGGGACATTTTTCGCGGCCTCGGGTGAGGTGATCTGCGAGTTTATGAACAAAACGGACACGACCAACTACTATTGGGGCGAGCAATTCTCGGCGGTCGGCCTGCCGCTGCGGGAGAGCGGCGCGATGTGGCTGATCCTGCCCGATGAGGGTGTTTCGCCGGAGGCGCTGCTGGAAGATGAGCAGGCAATGCGGTTTCTTCTCGCGGACGGTGACTGGGAAAACCGCCGGTTTATGACGGTCAACCTCTCCATTCCGAAGTTTGACGTCTCGTCGCAGACCGATCTGAGGGACGGGCTGTACGCGCTCGGTGTGACCGATGTGTTCGACCCTGCCGTCTCCGATTTTACGCCGACAGCGCAGACGCTCGACGGGATCTTCCTCGCAAAGGCATTGCACGGCGCGCGCGTGTTGATCGACGAGGAGGGCTGCACTGCGGCGGCCTATACGGTGATGGCTGAGGCCGGATCGGCCATGCCGCCGGATGAGGAAGTTGACTTTGTGCTCGACCGGCCGTTCTTGTTTGTCATCACCGGTGCGGACGGGCTGCCGCTGTTTGCGGGCGTCGTCAACCGGCCGGAGTAACCGACAGAATATTATGGAGCGAAGGCCGCTCCATTTCCCGAATATGCTTTACTCTTGCGATGAGTTCTGCGCACTGCGCGCGGAACTCATCGCTGTTGTTATCTGCAGCAAATCCGGGCAGGCGGGCGAAGGTATAGCGCAGCTCATCGAGCTCATCATGGCGCGCCACCGAGCCGAGAAAGGTCTCCCACCGATCCCAGATCCTCTGCGCCTGCTCGACCGCAAGCGCCGCGGCTGCCAGATCGCCGGACTGCGCCAGCGTCTGCGCCGTCTCCAGACAGCGCGTTGTCTCACTGATGCAGCGGTCGAGCAGACGCAGATTGAGCAGGCAGATCGCCAGCAGCACAAGCAGCACAGTGAGCGCAAATTTGGCAGTACGCATGGTCAGCCCTCCCGTTTGGCAAAGTAGCGCGTGCCGCCGCGCGTGGCCGTGAGCAGGTAAACCTCGTGCGCGGCGCAGCCGAGCTTTTGCAGCGTTTGGTCCAGCCACGCCCGATCCAGCCCTGCTTTTGTGATGTTGTCCCAGAGGATTTTGCCGTCGGAGATGATCGTCACAGGCAGCGTGAGCGGCTCGGCTTTGACGCACAGCTCCTTTGCGCTCGGCGGCGCGTGCCTGGGATAGGGCAGGATGCTCAGCTTTCCGTTCGTCTCCAAGATCGCATATTGGATGTGCGTCAGGTCGACATAGCCTTCGTTGCGCAGAAGCTCCGTCAGCTCGTCGAGCGTCAGGCGCGTCTTTTTCAGGTTCTGCTGCAGGATCGTGCCGTTTTCCATTAAAATAACCGGCTTGCCGCAAAGCAGCCGCCGCGCAGCGACCGACCGCAGAGAGAGCGCGGCGAGCACCAGCTCCAGCGCCAGCACCGTCAAAATGGGGATCAGACCGGACAGCAGCGGAATCCCGGTGTCCTGCATCGGCACGGAGGCGAGGTCTGCGAGCAGCATCGTCACAACGAATTCCGACGGCTCCATTTCTCCGATCTGCCGCTTGCCCATCAGGCGAATGACGGCGATCAGAACGATGTACAATATGATCGAACGGACATAGCTGATGATCATAGGCGGCCTCCGTGCAGTCAAAATTTATCAGGTAAACCGGTGCGAGAGGTAGTCTTTGTCGGGGCTGCGGGGCTTATACCGAAGATTGTAAAATTCCATTTATTTTTATGGGACACGCCCTTGATTTTTCAGGTTAAAATGATTACTATAAAGGGTAAAGGAAAATGTGTAAAAATGGATAAAAATACGAGTTTTTCACAATTATCCGTGCAGAAAGTATATTTTTATGCAAAGGGTGAAAGAGATGCAGGCTGTTCTGATTTTGGAAAACGGACGAATTTTTCGCGGCACAAGCATGGGTTCTGCTCAGCAGCGGGTGTTTGAGGCGGTCTTCAACACTTCGATGATGGGCTACCAGGAGGTGCTCACCGACCCGAGCAACGCCGGGCAGGGCATTGTTATGACCTACCCGCTCATCGGCAACTACGGCTTCAACGGAGAAGACAACTCCTCCGATCAGGTCTGGGCGGAGGCAATGATTGTCCGCCACCTGTCGCCGCGCGGCAGCAACTTCCGCTGCGAAGGCACGCTCGATGACTATCTCAAGGCACACAATGTCACCGGTATCTGCGGTGTGGACACCCGCGCGATCACGCGCGCGCTGCGTGACTGCGGCACGATGAATGCAATGATCACGACCAACATCGATATCGACATCGACGAGGCGCTTGCACAGATCCGCGCCTACCGCATCGAACAGGCGGTCGAGCGCGTGACGGGCAAGGAAATCCGCCATTATGCGGGCGAAGGCCCGAAGGTCGCGCTGATGGACTACGGCCTCAAGGCCGGCATCCTCGCCAGCCTGCTTGACCGCGGCTGCGACGTCACCGTCTATCCGGCCGCCACGCCGGCGCAGGCGATTCTTGACGGCGGCTATGCCGGTGTCGTGCTGGGCAACGGCCCCGGCGATCCGGCGCAGAATCCTCAGATCATCACCGAGGTCAAAAAGCTCTACGAGGCCAATGTGCCGATGCTCGGCATCGACCTCGGCCACCAGCTTCTTGCGCTGGCCACCGGCGCAAAGACAGAGAAGCACATTCACGGTCACCACGGCGGCAATCATCCGGTGCGTGACCTGAAGCTTGACCGTGTGTATATCACTTCGCAGAACCACAACTACTGCGTTGCTGCCGACTCGGTTGATCCTGCGGTTGCCGAAGTCAGCCACATCAATGTCAACGACGGCTCGGTTGAGGGCCTGTCTTATAAAAACGGCCTGGCAGAGACCGTTCAGTTCCTGCCGGAAGCCGCCAAGGGCACGCAGAACAGCCCGTATGTGTACGACAACTTTGTTGCCAAACTGGGAGGTGACCGATAATGCCGAAGAATCCTGATATCAAGAAAGTTCTCGTCATCGGCTCCGGTCCGATCGTCATCGGTCAGGCCGCGGAATTTGACTATGCCGGCACGCAGGCGTGCCGCACGCTGCGCGAAGAAGGCATTGAGGTCGTTCTCGTCAACTCCAACCCGGCCACCATCATGACCGACAAGGAGATCGCCGACCACGTCTATATCGAACCGCTCAATACCGCTTCCATCACCCAGATTATCGAGATGGAGCGCCCGGACTCCATTTTGCCGACGCTCGGCGGCCAGACCGGCCTGAACCTGGCGATGGCGCTTGAGGAAGACGGCACGCTGGCAAAGTACGGCGTCCGGCTGCTCGGCACTTCGGCCGAGACCATCTACAAGGCGGAAGACCGTCAGGGCTTCAAGGATACCATGGAGGCCATCGGCCAGCCGTGTATCGAGTCGCTCGTCGTCAACACGGTCGAAGACGCCGTCAACTTCGTCAATAAGGTCGGCCTGCCGGTCATCATTCGTCCGGCTTACACCCTCGGCGGCACCGGCGGCGGCATCGCTTACGATATGCAGCAGCTGCATGAGATCGCGGCCAACGGCATCCGCCTGAGCCGCGTCGGCGAGATTCTCGTCGAAAAGTGCATCTCCGGCTGGAAGGAGATCGAGTACGAGGTCATCCGCGACTCCGCCGGCAACTGCATCGTCGTGTGCAACATGGAAAATGTCGACCCGGTCGGTGTCCACACCGGCGACTCGATCGTCGTCGCGCCGACACAGACGCTGACCGACAAAGAGTGCCAGATGCTCCGCACCGCTGCGCTCGACATCATCACCGAGCTGAAGATCGAGGGCGGCTGCAACGTCCAGTTCGCGCTCAACCCGAATTCCTTTGAGTACGCCGTCATCGAGGTTAACCCGCGTCTGTCGCGTTCGTCCGCGCTGGCGTCGAAGGCCACCGGCTACCCGATCGCCAAGGTCGCATCGCGTATCGCGCTCGGCTACACGCTCGACGAGATCCAGAACGCCGTCACCAAGGAGACCTGCGCCTGCGTCGAGCTCGCCAACGACTATATCATCGTGAACACCCCCAAGT
>CAZUKJ010000122.1:0-5116 GCA_964620855.1 uncultured Oscillospiraceae bacterium | reverse complement strand
CTTCTTTTAACTTTGGTTTTCTGAAAAAATCAAACATACCGATCCCATCCGTCCATTTCATCATGATTGGAGTAAGGAAATTGTATCGTATAAATGTGAATATTTCTACCCCAAATCCCACAGCGCGCAAAAAGAAATCCACGCTAACTTTGATAGAGTTAGCGTGGACATATCCGTTCGAGGCATACCCGGAGACGCGCAGGGGGGGTCCTACGAAGTCGTAATAAGAGAATTCGCCGATGGCACTATTGGTAGGAATTCCACTTTTGTCAACTAGAGTGCTGTCGTCTATCATAATTCGAACATCATCTTCGTTTGTTAGCGCTGTAATCAAGTAGCCTTGTGCTGCAACGGATTGATCAAATGCAATTTGTAAAAGCAAAATATTCTGAAATGTATGCGCATAATGTATAATCGCCTTTTTGTGTACAGAACTGTGGTGAACCTAGGCGTTCATCGACCCAGCTTTTGCTAGTACCAATATAAATGTTAGAGACGCTCTATAGTTGAAATTCTTGTTTTTCCCTTTCTTCATGCCTTGTTAATATGCATGTGCTTAACAAAGAGGCAAAAACGGCAAAAACAATTCCTGTAAGAACTAATTCAGCGAGGTTGAAAAGTAGTTGTTTTGCTTTGTTCTTGTTTGTTTCTTCGTGCATCCCTTGTTTTTTTGTTTATTAAGCCAATCATAATTTTAGCCTCACTGTAAAACTCAAACACGGCAACTTACTTATAAGTAAGTTGCCGTGTTGTCTTCTTACATTTTTACTAACGCATCTTTAAGCGCCGGGAGATCTTCTGAAATTATCTCCCATACGAGACGCATATTTACGCCTTCATAGTCATGGACAATGCGGTTTCTAAGGCCGTACATCTCACTCCACGGTATCTGCGGGTGCTGCTTGGCATATTCACTGTCTACCGCTTTGCAGAGCTCGCCCATTTGGCTGAGGTTAAAGACACACGCTTCGACCAACTTGCTATCCTCAACAAAGCTTTCGTAAGTACAGCCCTTACAGTAGCGAAGGATCTTCTCGGCGTAGGCAAGGAGCTTTTGAGTGATGATCTCATTTCTCATAAATCTTCACTCCTGTCATTTGGATTTCCTGATCAATGCGGGAGCCTTTTTCAATATGGGTCACATCAAGCAGGTCAATGGGGAGAAGTACAGCGTTTCTTACAGCCTCGATAAGGCCAACAAAACGTAAACCTTTCAATCCGCTGTCAACCAGCAAATCCACATCGCTGTTTTCGGTAGCGGTGCCTTTGGCAATGGAGCCGAATAGAATTGCGCTATTGACGCCATAAGCATCAAAAATGGGGGTCAGTTTATGTTGAATTTCGGCAACTGTCTGTATATGGGACATATCAAGGCCTCCTTTCCACGTGGAAATATCATCGATTAACTATATTATAGCCGTATTGAGATATTTTCGCAATATTTTCTTAACGCGCTGAAAAATGATTCTCAGTATAAAAAGAACAGGCGGACAATTGGCCGCCTGTTCCTGTTGTGTTAGGCCTTATACACCTCGTTGAAGTACATTTGCCAAACATGGCTTCAAAACAGCCAATGGCTGCTTACACGATCGGAAAAATAGTAAAAATGGGTGATTTCACCCGTTTCTCCGACTCTCGACTGGCCAAAAAGGACAAAAAAAGAGACATCCTTTCGGATGTCTCTTCTGGTGCGCGAGGCGGGACTTGAACCCGCACGTCCGGAGTGGACACTAGAACCTGAATCTAGCGAGTCTGCCAATTCCACCACTCGCGCATATGCTGTCTTTCGACTGCTCGAATATATTAGCATATGGCAATGGAATTGTCAACGACTTTTTTGCCGGAAACCGAAAAAATTGTCACACCGGAGAGCGGCGCAAACCGGGACGCTCAGAGGAAGCGGACGTCGGCGGCGTTGCGGGGGACGGTGCGGTGGAAGCGGACGGCCGGGTGGCCGACGACCAGGCAGCGGGCGACCTTTTCGCCGTGCGCGAGGCCGAGCAGCTCGCCTATGGCGGGCGTGTTGGCAACGGCGGTGAAGTACCCGCTGAACAGGCATCCGAGGCCCATCGCGTCGGCGAGCAGGCCGGTATAGGCCGCGGCGGCGGACGCATCGCGCATATCGCGGCCGGAAATGTAAAGAATCACCGCCGGAGCGTGGAAGAACAGCGGATCAAACGTCGGATCGGCCTGATATTCGTCGTACCAGCGGATGAAGTTCTCCGCGCGGCGGGCGTCGTCCTTTGTAAAGCCGGGGAAGGAGAGCGATTTACGGCCGAGCGATGCCAGCTCCCTGAGCGCTGCGCCGCGCAGCTCGTCAAGCTGCTCGCGGACGACGATGTACTTGGTCTCCTGCGCATTCTTGGCGGTCGGACACCAGCGGGCGGCGTTGAGCAGCGCGCGCAGTTCCTCGTCGGTGACGGGCTGGCTGGTATACTGGCGCACGGAGCGGCGGAACTGCATCAGATGCAGCAGCTCGCCGCCGTCGACAGACGGCGCGCCGGTGACGACCTCGTCCATCTGCGCATCCGGCATGTTGACAGCGTCGACCGGGCAGACGGCAATGCAGTGGCCGCAGCGGATGCATGAAGCCGGCGCGGACAGTGCAGGCTCGCCGTCTTCCATCGAGAGTGCGTGCGGGAAACAGTCGCGCACGCACGCGCCGCAGCGGATACAGGCGCTGCGATCAAATTCGATCATGGTGAATCCCTCATTTCTGAAATAAAACGGGCGGCAGCATGGTGCTGCCGCCCGGAAAATGATCATTAGGTGTTGTCTTCGATGATACCGTAGCCGCCATCATGGCGATGATAGACGACTGCGAAAGCACCGTCGGCGTCTTCATCGCGGAAGGCGAAGAAGCTGTGGCCGAGCAGGTTCATCTGAAGGATTGCTTCGTCACGGGTCATCGGCTTGATCGGGAAAGTCTTGGTGCGAATGATCTCGAACTCTGCGTCTTCCGCTTCGACCGGCACAAAAGAGGTTTCTTCTTCGGGGGTGCGGGTGAACGCGCCTTCACGCAGGCGGCGCTCGAGACGGGTCTTGTTTTTCCGGATCTGGCGCTCGATGGTGGCGACGGCTGCATCGATGGAAGCAAACATATCCGAAGTGCTTTCACTGGCGCGCAGGTACGTGCTGCCGGAACGGACTGTCAGCTCCACCTTGTTCATGTTCTTCTCGACACTGAATGTGACAAGCGCTTCAGCGTCGTGGAAGTAGCGTTCAAGTTTCATTACCTTCTTCTCCGCATAATTGTGGACGTTGGAGGGCAGAGAAACTTTCTTTTCTTTGTACTGGAATGTCATAAGCGTCGCTCCTCTCGTATGGGCACTGGAGGGGAATCCTCCTGACTGTATTTTAGCATAATTGCACGAAAAGGTCAATTTATTTCGTCCGGTTTTTTCTCTAAATAACCAATCATCTGCGTCAAAACGCTTCGGTAGACATCTTCGGCATGATTCTGGAAGGCCTTCTGCATCCCGCGGGCCTGCTTCTCGGTCGGCGCGGTCAGCTCCAGCGACATCAGCTGACCCTGCTCATAGTTCAGCTGCATCCGGATCAGAAACTCTCCGCGATCCGTCGGGAGAATCTCCGCCTTGATCAGATCGCTGCGGCGGCGCTTTTCGTGGTAGGCGGCAACGGCGGCGATGGCGCGCTCGCGCACGGAGATCGCAATGTGGTCAGCCATGACCTCTTCGTGGTCGCGGCCTGTTTGCGTGATGGTATAGCAGTTGTCGGCATCGACCGTGAGGTGATTGCTCGCAACCAGCTCCGGAAGCGCCTGCACGAAATCAAAATAACTCATCGCGTCATCCTGCAGGCACAGATCGTAAAGCGCGGCCTGATCCAGCGGGTACTCCGCCCGCGCAGTGACGACCAGAATCAGAACCTTGACGTCCAGCTTGTCTCGAATAAAACCATGGGGCTCCATTGGTATCGCCTCCTTATTATATTTATTATATCGCATCCCTGCGTGAAATGCAATTATATTTGGAAGAATGTGGATCGCATAAAGAGATGGAAAGAATTGTGCGTTGCGAAATAGTTACAAAACGGTTACAATCTGGACATCCAAGGAGGTAACAACATGAAAAAATTCTTAGCAACATCCATCACTGCGGCCGCGCTGTTTGCGCTGTCCGTTGTCCCGGTCAAGGCGGCCGCGCCGACGGTGACCAGGACGAACTGTACCGATTGGTCAAACCCGGAGTGCAGAGTGCAGATCGTCACCAACTGGATTCGTCGGAACTGCGATTTGGCGTGGATAGAGCTTCCGTGTCGGAATACACCGTCGGACGATGACACGACGCAGCAGCCCGACACCCAGCTTCCGGAGCAGGAGACCCCGGAGACGGAGCAGCCCGGGCAGAGCGGTGACTCGGAGCAGACCAGTTCGGTGTCTGCGCTTGAGCGCAAGGTTGTTGCGCTGGTCAACGAGCAGCGGGCGGCCTATGGCCTCCCGGCGCTGACGCTCAACACGCAGCTGTGTGACGGCGCACGGCTGAAGTCGCAGGACATGGCTGTCAACGGCTATTTCAGCCATGAAAGCCCGACCTACGGCTCGCCGTTTGACATGATGCGCTCGCTGGGCATCTCTTACCGGACGGCAGGGGAGAACATTGCGATGGGCTACAGCTCGGCTGAGGCGGTCGTCAACGCATGGATGAACTCGGAGGGTCATCGTGCCAATATCCTCTCTGAAAGCTACACCGAGATCGGTGTCGGTTACATTGCCAATGGGAACTACTGGACACAGTGGTTCATCAGCTGAACATAGGACAGGGCCTGCTGCACAACAGTTCCGGCTGTAATCAAAGCAAGGTCGTGCCGGTATGGCAGTGCATGAGACATGTTCTGCAAGGCGTTAAGAGCCGCCCCGCTGTGGGCGGCTCCTGGCGCTTTTGTGCTTTGGGGTTACGGATTGCCACACCAGCGTGCGCGCTTATTTTGCAATGACAGATTTGGTGGCTTGGGTGCGTGAACACTCGCCTCGGTGGGCCATGATAGCCTTGGGGTTACGGATTGCCACACCAGTGTGCGCACTGGTTCGCAATGACAGATTTGAAAACTTATTTGCGTAAAACTTCCCTCGTGCGCAATGACAGCCTTGTAGAAT